>JABGQT010000087.1 GCA_018648685.1 Anaerolineae bacterium | reverse complement strand
GGGATTTGGAACCCGATCTCTTCGAACTCTGGCGCGATCCGCGTCTGATGCAGCACCTTCATCTTCCCCTTCAATCTGGTAGCGATAGCGTTCTCCGCCGAATGCGCCGCAACACCACAAGAGATGAGTTCCGCGCTTTGGTCGCTGCTGCTCGCGCCGTGTTGCCCTACGTTGCCATCACCACCGACATTATCGCAGGTTTCCCCGGCGAGACCGAAGAAGAATTTGCTGAAACCCTTGAATTCGTGCAAGAAATAAATTTTGCTGGCGGGCATATCTTTACCTACTCTCCACGAGAAGATACCCCTGCTGCACGGATGAAAGGACAGCTAGATAAGCAAACCCGCAAAGCGCGCAATGCAACTTTGCGGGATGCCTTTGCTGAAATGGAAAGCCGTTATCGGAAGATATTTGTCGGCAAGACGATGTTCGTTTTATGGGAATCAAGTCAAAACACGGAGGAATCGGGCTGGCAAATGAGCGGATTAACGGGCAATTACCTCCGCGTCCACGCCACTGCCTCTGAGCCGAGATGGAATCAAGTCGATCAGGTAAAGCTGTTGAAAGTTGAGGGGGATGTGATTATGGGTGAAATCATCTAGATGTGCATTGCATCCGACAGGATGCATTGCACATTGGGGCTTGCAAAAAACGGACTGCAACGCACCTTCTCAGGTGCAATGCAGTCCTAAATTTTTATAAACTCCCGCAAATCTGTTTTCAGCATCCACCCCAGTTCACTGGCATTCTCGGCGCTTGTCTCCATGAAGAGAAAGCCGAAAATGGGATATTCTTTATGATCCAGCTTGCGCAATTCAAGGGGATTTTCAAGGCGTTTTAGGAGCGCGTCATAATCGAAGGATTCGATTTCTTCGTTTGTAAGATCGGTGACGTTATCAAGAATGACCATGCTGTAAGTTTTCCCCGCTCTCGTTGATAAAATCTGATCCCAATCGGGGCGTTTATTCTCAAAATAATAGGCGTAGGGGTTGAATCCATAGGATGCGGCAGTCGTATCGGCAGTCGTACACCAGCCCCCAAAACGGAGCGGATTAACTTCGATGGGCACGATACCTTTCTGCGTGCGGCGGACTTCTACGTGGACCGGGAAATTTCGTATCTCGACTAGCTTGCCGATCTGACGCAACCATTCGCTGAAGTCGCCCAGATTTTCGTTGACAATCGTTGCCGATGTGCTATACATTCTGTCTCCAACATCATCAGCAGATGAGAAGACATGGTGATAAATGCCCAAAATGACAGGCTCACCCTTCTCGTTAAAATAAGCATCAAAAGCGAATTCTTCGCCCTCGATCATCTCCTCAATGATGTAGGTAGCGGTATTGAGCACTTCGGTGGGATAAGTAGCATCTCGCTCGGCGATTTCGGCTTTGATGGCTATTTTGGTCGCTTCCCAATCGGCTGCGGTATTCACGATATGCACGCCCAAGCTAAAAAAGCCGACATTCGGTTTGATGACAAAGGGTAGCGGAATATCGCTCACGTCCAGCGTATCTAATTCGTTGACGGGCACTTCTTGAAAATAGAAATCGGGCAAGATCGGGCGCATCAACTCGCGGAATTTGGCTTTATTTTTGAAAACTTTGATCTTTTCAGGCAGGTCGGTGAAAGCAAGATTTTCCACGATCCAGCCGATGGCGTTTTCAGATGTAGTGTAAGTGCGTGCATCAGGGTTTGCGCGTAGATGCGCAACCGCGTCTTTTTCGGAAATTAAGTTATCGCCTGCGCCCAAGCCAAGCTCCCGCGCGGCGGCAGTGCCGATGATGGATAAATGATGTTTTTTACTTGTTTCTTTTAGGAAATTTGAAACGTAGGGTTTGTCTACAAGGATCATTCTTGCTCCTGAAAAGTAATGTCACTGCGAGGAGGGCGCAGCCCGACGTGGCAGTCTCTTCGCAATTTTGGAGATTGCCGCGCCATCGAAAAGCTGCGACGGCTCGGAATGACATGTAATTTACAAGTTTGCGACTTGCTACTTTGCCGGTCTATCCCCAAAATACTGATAGTACGCCACCTCAATTGCCCCATTGAATAGCTTGCGTATCTTGCTCGGACGGGCGCGCTTGAAATAATCGGGGAACTTTTTATCAGCCGTCAAGATATATACCGACCAGCCCATTTTTTTACGAAAAGTCTTGCTAAACGAAATATAGATCTGGTTCAAAATACGATAATCGCCCATCTTCACGCCATAGGGGAAATTCGAGATCACGACCCCATGCTCTTGGTCGATCCATAAATTATGAATATCTTTTTGCGCAAAGATGATGTCATCACCAACACCGGCTGCCTTTGCGTTGGACTGGCTGGCGAAGATCATCTCTTCATCAGCGTCATAACCGAAAAGCTGAAGTTCCAAATCGGATTTGATCGCGGCACGCGCCTGGTTTCGGGCTTGCTTCCACGCTGCAGAGGGGATGCCCGCCCATTCTTCGGATGCGAACGAACGATTCAGCCCGGGCGCGATATTGCGTCCGAGCATCGCTGCTTCGATCAAAACCGTTCCCGAGCCACACATTGGGTCAACAAGCAGACGTTTCTTATTCCAAAAGCTGAGTTGAACGAGCGCGGCCGCCAAAGTCTCCTTTAACGGCGCCACCCCGGCATGGATGCGATATCCGCGTCGATTAAGCCCTGTGCCAGATGTGTCGAGCGTTAATGTGGCAATATCATTTCGCAATGAAACCTTAACGGGAAACTCGGCACCTGTCTCTTCGAACCAATCTGTGTCGTAGGCTTCGCTCAGGCGTTCCACGATCGCCTTTTTGACGATAGATTGACAAGCAGGCACACTCTCTAATTGCGATTTTACGGAAACGCCGTTAACGGTGAAAACACCATCTTCAGCGATCCAATCTTCCCAAGGGAGGGCGCAGGTGCTCTTAAAAAGCGTGTCGAAGTCTCTGGCTTCGAACTCGCCCATTTTTAGCAGGACGCGGTCGGCAGAGCGCAGCCATAAGTTAGCCGTTGGGATATCTTCAAGAGTGGCATCAAATTCCACTTTGCCGTCTGAGACGCGCAAATCGTGAAAGCCAAGGGCCTGCAACTCGCGTTTGACAACGGCTTCAAGCCCAAAGGAGAGCGTGGCGATAAGGGTGATTTTATCCATAGGGGGGTATTGTAACTGATGAATGCAAGCAGCGCGTAGGGTTTGGTGAATTCTTTTTGCACGGAGGCAAACCGAAAGGCGAGCGAAGCGGTCATTCATCCTAAATATGTCTGACAATTCTCCTTTTCCTCTATACTTCTTAAATTTTTTGGTATATAATTCAAGTTGTCTGACAACTTGAGAGAGTTTCTTTTCTCTTTTTCGTATATATTTTTTGATCCCCTAGGAGACCCAAATGGCTAAAATTGACCTGACTGTGATGAAAGAGCGTCGTGAACGCGCTGTCCAACGCGCTCGTGAGAAGAATATTATTTTGCCGACCATGGCGCAGATGAAAAACCCGGATTTGATCCCTGATAAGATCAAAGAGCAATTAAAGGATGTCGGTTTGTGGGATATCAATCCCCTGAATCTTTTTCGCATTAGTTGGCATAATGAACCGGTTGCCAGTGGTGGGCAATTTGGTGGCGTGAATTATCTTGAGCTGCCCAGCGAGTTGACTGGTGTGGATGCTCGTATCATTGTTATGGTGGGGAAATGGTTCCCGACTGGTGCACATAAAGTTGGTGCTGCTTACGGTTGTTTGGCGCCCCGTTTGGTGACTGGTCAATTTGACCCGACCACCCAAAAAGCTGTTTGGCCCTCTACCGGTAATTATTGCCGTGGCGGTGCTTACGACTCTGCGCTTTTGGGTTGCGAATCTATTGCTATTTTGCCAGAAGAGATGTCGAAAGAGCGTTTTGACTGGCTGGCAGATGTGGCCGGTGAGACGATCAAAACCCCCGGCAGCGAATCGAATGTGAAAGAGATTTTTGATAAATGCTGGGAATTGCGCGGTTCCGGTCAGGATTTGATGATCTTCAATCAGTTTGATGAATTTGGCAATTATCTCTGGCATTACGAAGTCACTGGTCACGCCATGGAAGAAATTCTCAAAGATGTCATGGGACCGAATGATACCTATCGAGGTATGGCTTCTGCAACTGGTTCTGCCGGCACGATTGCCAGCGGTGACTACTTGAAGCAAGTTTTTCCTGATAGCAAGATCATTGCCAGCGAAGCACTCCAGTGCCCAACCTTGCTCGAAAATGGTTATGGCGCCCACCGCATTGAAGGTATCGGTGATAAGCACGTCCCATGGGTACATAATGCCAAGAATACTGACATGATCGTAGCGATTGATGACAATGCTGTGGTCAACATAAGCCGTCTTTTCAACGAAAAAGCAGGGCAGAAATACCTCGTGGCGCAGGGCGTTTCCCCTGAGATCGTCTCACAGCTTGATTTGCTCGGTTTCTCTGGCATCTCGAACGTTCTCTCCGCGATCAAAGCTGCCAAATACTACGAGATGGGCGAGAACGATATTATGCTCACCGTATTGACCGACTCGATGGAACTCTACCAGTCCCGCCTCGAAGAGATGCACGACGAATTTGGTGAATACACTGAAGTCGACGCCGCTGCTGACTTCGCTCGCTGGCTGCATGGGCAAAGCACTGATAACCTGCAAGAACTCCGTTATACTGATCGCCGCCGTGTTCACCAACTCAAGTACTTCACCTGGGTTGAACAGCAGGGTAAAACTTTCGATGAAATTCAGGATCAGTGGTACGGTAAAGATTATTTCACTGGCATCCAGGAACAGGCTGATGAGATCGATGAACTCATCAACGAATTCAACAAGGATGTTGGATTGCTCTAGTTCGTTTAAGAAAAGAATATTTTTATAAAATAAAAGGAGCCAGCTCTAAAGCGCTGGCTCCTTTTATTATGTTGAAAGGTAAGGGTGGAATACTTCTTATTCTTCGTCTATGATCTTGATAAAAGTCTCAACGATTTTCGGGTCAAAACGTGAGCCGCTTTCGTTCTTGATATAGGCTAATACTACTTCCCGAGCCCAGGCTTCACGATAAGGGCGATTTGTAAGCAGTGCGTCCCAGACGTCAACTATTGAAAAGATGCGAGCCGCCAAAGGAATTTCTTCTCCTTTTAGCCCGCGTGGATACCCGGAACCGTCCCAGCGTTCGTGATGACAATAGGGAATATCTGCTGCTGGCGCAAGGTATGCGATAGAAGAGAGCATTTCGGAAGCAAACTGTGGGTGCTGTCGCATGATCTTCCACTCATCTTTGGTCAGCGGACCTGGCTTGCGGAGAATGTTGTCTGGAATACCCATCTTGCCAATATCGTGAAGTAAGGCACCGCGATAAATATGAATGAGATCGTTTTCAGAAACGCCCATTTTGCGAGCTATATTGAGCGTAAGCTCGGTTACGTTAAGGGTATGCCCTTGGGTTTCTTTATCACGAAGTTCAAGGGCTTTTCCCCAACCTGCCAGGGTTGTGTCATACGCAAGAGCGAGTTCTTCGTTGCTGTTCTTTAAATCTTTAATAAGGCGATTGTTTTCGATAGCAATGGCAGCCTGGCCAGCAAGCGTTTGCAGGAAGTCTACCCATTCTGTTGACGGTGTGAAGATGTCACGATGGAAGATCTCCAGAACGCCCAGCGTATCTCCTTTTGCAATTAGAGGAACGCAGTAATATGAGCGAAAAGCCTCTTCTGCAAATTGTTTCTTGCGGAGGCTATCTTCATGTGTAGCTGGGTGCAGAACGTGCTGGTCGTCACCATTTCTGAGGGTTTTTCCAGGCAACCCGCTGTCGAAGCGTAGGTCGCTTTTTGAGAAGCCTTCTGTTTTGAACCCATCACCGATGAAATACTTTAGATTCTTTGTGGGCTTTGTCGTCAGCAAAATGCCGACAGCATCAATTTTTAGCTGCGCAATGGTATGTTCGATTATTAAACGTAGCGTGGCTTTAAGGTCAAAGATTGAGCTAATAGCTGTGTCTATGCTACGCAGTGCTGTGAGACGCTTAACTTGTTGCTCCGTATGAGAGTGAAGTTTTGCTCGATGAATTGCATTTCCTGTAATTTCGGCAAGAATGCCAAGGAGCTGAATATCCGTTTTTCTGAATTTGCGTGGAGCTGCTGCCATGATGCCAATAATGCCGATGATCGCATGTGTTGAGCGGATCGGCGTCCAGGCTCCAGTCCAGTTATCGGGAATATTTTCCCGATCAGAGCTTTTGATATAGGGGTCAGTTTTTATATTTGGAGAAATGTAAAAGTTGCCTTCTGTATAAATGTGCCCAATAATCCCTTCAGTATCTTTTTGACGTTGAGGGGAGATATCTTGTGCCCAGCCAGATGCAAGTGCTTTGTAGGCCTCATCACTATTTGGGTCACTTAGCCAAATAGTGGAGACGCTAATATTTAACGATCTGCTGATTTCGTGAAGAAGCATGGGCAGCATTTCGTCAGGAGATTCGGTTGTTCGCAAAGAAGCTGAGATTTGAGAAATGGCTTCAAACTCTCTAAGACGATCGGTGATTTCTTCAAATTGTTTGGCGCTGTGTACCGCTCCAGCCAACTGCGTTGCCAGAAGGGTCATGATCCTTTCGTCATTATCTGTGAAATAGCGTGTGTGTGGATGAACTTCATAGAGTGCCAAAACGCCAATAAGCTTACCGTTATAGATCATCGGCACTTCCAGAACAGAGGTGAAGGGAATACCTTCGTAGGATTCTGATTTCTCACTCCATGTTTGGTAATCATCAATACGCATGGGTTGAAGGTTTTCGGCGACTTTCCCGGCCATGCCTTTGTTCTTTTTCAAACGTGCATATTGAATTTTTTGCTTATAGTCTTCTTGAAGACCATAGATCGCATTCAGGATCAACTCTTCGTTGTCTTCATCGTAAAGATAAACACTGCCACATGAAGCCCCCAATAAATCTGTAGTACGTTGCAGTATGGTTGTAAGCAAAAGATCTAAGTCTTGTGGGTTAACTAAGCCTTGTACTACTTCGTAGAGTTCAGCAAATTCTTTCCCGCGTCGTTCGGTTTCCTGGAAAAGGCGCGCATTCTCAATTGCGGCTGCGGCATGCGATGCCAGCATTTCCAGAAGAACTTTTTCTTCTGCGGCATAAACATCTGGTGTGTAGCTTTGCGCTGAAATTGCACCGATCAGCTTGCTGCCGACATACATGGGAGAAACAAGCAAAGAACGGACTTTTTTCTTTGAACCAAAATGTTTGCTTTTTTGTTGATATGCATGGACTTGGAGATCTTCGATGATGAAGGAATCTTTTGCTTCTTCAACTAATGTGATAATACTGGCAGCTTTTTTGATTTTAGTTGCACTATATCGCTTTCCAAGGTCGACTAGATAGACAGATTCGTCTTCTGCTTGATCTTGTTCACGAAGAGAAATAATAAATGCATCGCAGCGCATCAGTTCTTCTGCGGCATGATGAATAGCCTTATAGGTCTGCTCAGGCGATTGTATTCCGCGCAAAATATCCTGACTAAGGCGATGCAAAACAGCGCGACGCTCGGCCGTTTCTAATGCATCCTGGTATAAGCGTGCATTTTCAATTGCAGAAGCTGCCTGGTGCGCAAAAGTTTGTGCCAACTCGGCGTGCTTCTTTTGATAAGCACCGACCGTGCGGCTGTCTACTGTGATATAGCCGATTACTTTGCCACGCACGATCAATGGTATACCCATCCAGCCATGCACATAATCAGTGCCTCCCCATTGTTTGAAGTGAGGACTGCTTTGCGCATCAGCAAGGATGACAGGGTGCGCAGTTTCAACAATTTCAACCAGAAGGGTATCATCAAGGGAGAAAGTTTTTCCTATCTGTTCTTTTAGATCGGGTAAATTAATTCCGCTAGTGATTTCTACTGTATCTCCCGAAAGGAGCATAACAGCTGCGCTGTCGTAGGGGATGACACGCTTGATGGATGCAAGGATCGTGTCTAGCACTTCTTGGAGATTAAGCGATGATGAAATGGTGTGAGCTGCTTGGCGCAGCGTTTCCGCTTCTTGACGTCGGGTTTGCTCGGCGTTATAGAGGCGGGCGTTTTCTATAGCAATGGCAGCTTGGTAAGCAAAGACTTGGGCTATTTCTTCGCTTTCTTTTGTAAAGTATCCTTTTTCTTTGCTATCAACGGCTAACATACCGATCACTTTGTCGCGGAAGATTAACGGAATGCCCATCCAGGAGTGGATGTAGTTATGCGGTGGCAAGCGGAAAGGGGCATGTTCCCGCGGAGCGTCATCTAGAATAACAACGCGCTTTTCTTGCAGGACGGTTGTGTTTGGGTTGTCACCAGGAATAGGCAGACGCATTTTTATTACTTCTTCTGGATCTAGCCAGCCTCGCCCGCCAATGTTTTCTACTATCCCATCTGTTAGTATTTGAATGCTTGCGCTATCGTAGGGGAGGACGCGTGCAAGCTGCTCTAAAATATGTTGAATTGCCTGATCGAGGCTAAGGGAGGCAGTGACGGTAAGAGCGGTTTCCCGGAGGGTTTCTGCTTCTTCGCGCCGCTTTCTTTCGGCTTCAAAGAGATGTGCATTTTCGATGGTAATGGCAGCATGGTGAGCAAGAGAGCTGGTCAGGCGTATGTCTTCTTCTGTAAAATGATCGAATTCGCTGCTATCTAAGGTTAGCAAACCTATGGGTTGATCGTGCGCGATTAGCGGCACTCCCAGCCATGATTTGATAGTGGGCATTTCGAGAAATCCCGCGTAGGCTTTTGGTGCATTTCCCAGATTGAGTGGTTGACCTGTTCTTATAACAGTTGTGTTGGGGTTGTCGCCTGGAAAAGGGAAACGTCTGCCTTTTTCAGTTTCAAGTACAAGGCTCCCACGACCGCCGATGATTTCGAGGTAGTCGCCGCGTAATAATTGTACGGATGCGCTCTCGAAAGGAACTACGGATGCTAATTCTTCCAGGATGAGATCAGTGGCTTTTTCGGAGTTTAGTGTTTGTGTGAGCACCGCTGCAGTTTTTTGCAGTGTCTCGGCAATTTGGCGCCGTTGTTGCTCAGTTTTTAGTAGATGTAAATTTTCAATAGCTACGGACATTTGCCCGGCAATGGTATTGAGCAAGCGCTCATGTGCTTCGTTGAAGTAAGCTTTTTTGGCACTTTCAAGATTGATAACACCGATGATATGCTCGTTGACCTTAATGGGGACACAAAGTTCTGATTGTGTTGCAGGGGTGAAGATAATATAGTCTGGGTCTTTGTGTGTATCCATCACAAGACAGGACTTGCCGCTAGTTACGGTTCTGCCTGTAATCCCTTGAGATATATCCAGCTCCCCGGTTTCGTTGAAGGAGCTTTTGTCGATCGGACTATGAGAGAAATGTAGTGCCAGAGTTTTCTTTTCGGGGTTGTGCAGCAAGATGCCGTAAACATCTGGGTCAAGTGTGTTTCCTAAAATGTTGGTGATCTGACGGATAAGCATATCTTCATTAGTTGCTTGGGCGCATGCGAATGCGGTTGCTTGTAAAAGATTTAGTTCGCTGAGTTGTTGTTGAAGTTTAGCTTCTGCTTCTTTTCGTTGGGTGACTTCGCGTGCCAAAGCAATGACAACTTCTTCTCCAAAGTAGCTCCCTTTGTATAGACGAACTTCCTTGGGGAATGTTGTGCCGTCGCCTCGCTTGCCATAGAACTCAAATTCCTGTGGCTCTCCCGAGAAGGCTGATTTGAATTTCCGCTGCACTTCAGCAAGGTCATTTTTCCCGGGCGCAGATAGAAAATCGGGCATTTTTCCAATAATATCTTCTTTTGGGATGCCGTATAGTGTTTCGGCACCTTGATTGATATCTACAAAGCGGCCATCTTTGTTCTGGATATAAATTGCATCTTCAATTGTGTTGAAAAGGTCGCGGTAGCTGCTTTCGCTTCTTTCAAGGAGATGCTGTGATTTTTTTTGTTCGCTGATGTCCTGGGAAGAAACAATGATACGTGCCCAGCTTTCTTCGTAGCCTGGCAAAACTTTCCACTGAACTGCCTGATAAATTTTGTCTCCATCTGGGAGATTTGTAACTGCATCAGCGAAGTAGGCAGTTTCCCCTGAGAGTAATGTAACCAATCCGTCTTTAAAAGTCAGAACAGTTGGCTCTTGCAGAATATCACTCAGCTCGGCTGTAGATGCAGATTTCTCTGTTACTTGCTGTTGAAAGCGAGAAGCACTTTCGTTAACTTTTAGGGTTTTTGTTAGTTGGATGCACTTTTTTACTATGCTTAGGTTTTCGGCAAGATAGATTTCAAAATCGTCGATGCCGGTTGCTTTTAATTCATCAAGATATTTTTTTGCATCTGAAAAATCTTCTTCCCAAATGGCAATAGGTGCGCTTTCAAAAAGACTGCGATAACGATTTTCGCTTTCGATCAGTGCTCTCTCAACTTTTCTTCTCTCTCGAATATCACGTGCTACGAGCAAGATTTCTTGAACTTCCCCATTTTCGATCTTGGCAGGAGAAGAGCGAACCTCAACAGGGATTCTCTCGCCGTTCTTACCTAATAATTCCACATCGTAAATATACAGCTCGTCGCTACCGGTGCGTCTGAGATGATTGCGTTCATCAGCCTTCTGTCGACATTCTGGCGCTATAAAATTTGTTGCCAACTGTCCAATAGTTTCATCGAGGCTGTAGCCTGTAATATCCACCCAGTTTGAATTGACGTGGATGACACGCCTGTCAATATTTTGTGCAATAACGATCTCGCGAGATTTCTCTGCTAATAAACGATAGTAATTCTCCATGCGAAGATCATGCTCGCCTGAAGGCTGAGAGAGGGTTGAGTCGTCCTTGTTATTGGAGGGACACATTTTTCTTTTCCTGCCTAGAAGTTATCGAAAGAATACCATTAAGAAAACGTGAAATTTATTTTACCTCGCATTTGAGCGTAAGTAGTTTGCAATTAGCTGGTAATGTGACAAAAGGGGGGGCTGAATTCAAAATTGCTCTCATTTGCGAATATCTCGGCGGCATAGAAGCGTGGGGTAAAAAGAAATACTGACTATTACAGTAATGGTTTGCATTATTTCAAATGCCTTGATATAATTTGTAAAATTTTGTTTTCTTGTAACAATAAATAACAGGAAAGCCAATGACAACAACGCATCAACGACAGCAAAAAATATTAGATTGCCTGAAAAAAGACGATGTCTGCACGATTCTGGATCTTGCAGAACTTCTCTCTGTTTCGACAATGACGATCCATAGAGATTTGGACAAGCTTGCCGAGCAGGGTGCAATAGTCAAAGTTCACGGCGGTGCGATGTTGCGTCTTGCTGCGCCTTCATCGAATCCTTCTTCTGCTTGCTTAATGTGCCAGCAAAACGTTCGCAGTCAGTTAGCTTTTGTTCTTCAATTTGATAATGACGAGCAGAAGCAAGCTTGTTGTCCACATTGTGGCTTGATGATGTTGAATATGCAAGATCCTGCGCTAATGCTTGCAACTGATTTTTTGAACGGTAATAAGGTCAACGCTTTACAAGCAACTTATCTTATAAATCCTGCATTAAAGACTTGCTGCTCTCCTGCAGTTATTTCCTTTGCATCAAATGAAGATGCACAACGCTTTCAGCAAGGCTTTGGCGGAGAACTAATGAATTTCTCAGAAGCCAGAGTTTTTTTGAATAATGCACATGCTATACCAAAAAACTATTAAAACGCTAATAAAATATTTTTTTACATAAAAGGAGAAAAAAGAAATGAAGAAAGCTTTAGTTCTTGTTGTGAGTGTTATGTTGATGACGGTTGCCCTGGGTGCTTGCCAAGCAGCTCCGGCTGGACCGCAAATTGAAGTTTCTGGTGTGTGGGGACGTCCATCCCCAATGACAGCGGGAAATGGCGCAGCCTATATGCTCATCGAAAACACTGGCAGCGAAGATGACAAAGTGATTGGCGCATGGAGCGATGTGGCTGAGAACACCGAAATTCATGATATGACGATGGACGATGGCGTGATGAAAATGTTCCACGTTGATAGCTACGATGTTCCCGCCGGGGGTTCTGTTGAGTTGAAGCCGGGCGGCAAGCATGTCATGTTCATTGGGTTATATGATCAACTTGAAGTTGGTCAGGTTGTGACTGTTGAGCTGGAGTTTGAGAAATCTGAAAAAATGACCGTAGAAGCGGAAATTCGAGAAGAATAATTAGAGGGTACTCCATCCCTCTTAGCATCTCCTCAATGCTATAAGGCGCGCACTTTTTATCAAGTGCGCGCCTTTATGATTCTGCGGCTATTTTATTTAGCCACTCCCTTTTCTTTGTTGAGGAGATTCGTTTACCAGGGTATGAACTTATAATCTCTTTCAACTTTTGCAATGCGTGTTTTATACAGGCTATACCACATATTCTTCCCCAACTCCTGAGCGATAGCATGCTCTGCGTTTTCCTTCCAAGCTTTGATCGACTGCAGATCTGCCCAATAAGAGACTGTGATTCCCACGCTTTCACGTGCTGATTCTACGCCGAGAAATCCCGGCTGCTGTGTGGCAAGCTCAACCATGCGAGCGGCCATCTTGGCGTAGCCATGATCGTCTTCTGTTCTGTGAGAGGTAAAAATTACGGCGTAATAGGGCGGCTTGGGAGTATTTGCGATTTCAGACATTATTTCTCATTCACCGTCAAGACAATTCTGCCCTTCACCGCCGCCTGCTCGATCAACTCATGAGCTTCTCTGGCATCTTCTAATTTCATGCGCCGCTCGATGGCAGGTTTGAGTTTGCCTTCTTTTAGCAAGTCAAAGAGTGCTGCCAAATCTTCCTTGAACCAGTCGGGGTTTTTCTTCCGCAGATCGCCGATAGAGTAGAAAAATGCCTTGCGTCCATTAGGCAGGATATTCCAGAGCGCAACTTTCATATAGTCCACAGGTACACTGCCGCCTTTTCCCATTGCATTATTGTAAAAACCATAGGGGACGAGAATGCCGCCTTTTTTCAGGGATTGGAATGAGCGTTTGTAATTTTCTCCGCTGATGAAATCGAATGCCGCATTGACCTTGCCTTCATCTTGCATCCGAGCAACGAAATCTTCTTTGGCGTAATCAATATGCACCGCACCCAGCCCCTCGACCAATTCCCGTTTAGATGCGGATGCCGTCCCGAATATTTTTAAATCAAGCAACTTACCCAATTCGAGTAACGCTGTCCCAACCGCACCGCCTGCGCCATGGACGAGAATACTCTGCCCAGGCTTTACCTTTGCAACGCGATGCAGCATCTGGTAAGCAGAGACGTAAGATAAAACCAAACTCACGGCATCCGCCGGTGCGACGGTAGCAGGTACGGGAACGAGCGAATCCGCTGATCTCAGCATATATTCGCTATACGCGCCCCAAACGGTCAGATCCGCAACCATCTGCCCTGGCTCGAATCCATCCACATTTGCGCCGACTTTATCTACCATGCCGACCATATCATATCCCGGCGAAAGCGGTGGCGTCTCTTTAAATCCGAAATAAATGCCTTTACGCACCATCGTGTCAGTAAAGGTTGCGCTGGCAGCCAAAACTTTGACACGCACTTCGCCCGCTGCGGGTTCGGGGAGGGTCTTTTCTTCGACAACTTGCAAAACATCAGGACTGCCAAATTTGTTCAGAATTACTTTTTTGTAGCTCATTTTTTCTCCTCTTTGTAAAACGCATCCCACTCAGCGCGATATTTTTCTTTTTCCATCTCCGAAAGAAAGCTGGCTTCGAGCGCGTTGCGATTGAGCTGCCACAACTCATCCCACGAAAAGCCCTGTTTTGCCAGCAGAATATACTCGCTAGTTAAGTCCGTAGAAAACATCGGCGGATCATCACTATTGACGGTACAGTAAACACCAGCATCTACCAACTTACGGATTTGGTGCGGCTGATCCAGCGGTGTTACTTTGAGCCGATAATTGCTATGAGGGCAAACTTCAAGCGGGATTTGTGTTTTAGCCAGATACTCGACTAATTTTAGGTCTTCAACAGAACGAACACCATGTCCGATCCGTTCGGATTTCAACTTGGTTAGTGCCCCCCAAACGCTTTCCGCTCCCATAACTTCTCCCGCGTGGGCAACGACATGCAGTCCCTGGCGGCGTGCTTCCTCGTAAACATCCGTAAATAACTCAGGCGGAAAACCGACTTCTGGTCCCCCAAGCCCCAAGCCGATAAAGACACCCTGCTCCTGCCCTTTGAGAATGAAATCCAACACGCGATAAC
>JABGQT010000002.1 GCA_018648685.1 Anaerolineae bacterium | reverse complement strand
CGCGGTTTATCTGCCCGAAGATACACCCTCAGGCATCGTCCACAATTATATTTTGGCGATCGAAAAGGGAGAATATGAGCGGGCTTATGGTTATTTGGCAGAAAAAGAGTTTATGCCAAGTTATGCCGAGTTTGAAGAGAATTTTCTTTTTTACGAAAATAACACGGGTTATCAAATTGGGGAGACGGCAATTACTGGCGACACAGCTCGTGTAGAAGTGACAATTATGGAAGGCTCTGGGGGTTTCCTTTTTAGCCGCTATTACGATTATGTAGAACATGCCCAGCTAATCCAAAAAAGTGGGAATTGGAAAATTATCCAGATGCCTTATGCTTATTGGGGCTGGGATTGGTATGCAGAAGAATAGGGTTTAAAACACACGGAGTTCTAAAATGAAAACAATTCAACGGATCTATCTTTACGCTGTATCACTAATCAGTATGGAAGTGGTTTTATGGGGAATGATCGGTTTGGCTCGCTCAATTTTTTCAGATTCAAGCAGTGGAGGGGTGAGCCAACTTTCGCAAGCCCTCGCGCTCATTTTGGTCGGAGTACCTGTTTTTGGCATCCATTGGTGGGCGGCGCAACGCAGCGCAAACCAGGATGAAGAAGAGCGAAGTTCTGGCGTACGCGCCCTTTTCTTATATGCTGTGCTTTTAGGGCTTTTGATTCCCTTCAGCCAAAACGGATTGGCCGTTCTTAACCGCCTAGTTACCAATCTCTTCAATATCCCCTCTTCGCGTGCCTTGATCGGCGGTTATCAGAGTTTGAGCGACAACTTGATCGCCGCGTTATTTAATGGCTTTGTTGCTGTCTATTTCTTGAATATTTTAAAGAAAGATTGGCTCGAAGTTTCCAATAAAGCAGCACTGACCCTCACGCGCCGCATTTATCGTTATATTTGGGTACTATATTCGCTTGTCATGGCAATCGCTGGCGTAAACCAAATTTTGCGTTATATCTTCTCACTTGCCAGCATCGGTGGTGTTTATGAAAACGCTCTTTTCGCAAATGGGCTTGCGTTAACTCTCGTTGGCATTCCGCTCTGGGTCTGGGCATGGAAAGTTGTGCAAGATTCCCTCAGCGATCCCGCTGAAAAAGCCTCCCTCCTTCGTTTAGGAATACTCTACTTCTTCTCGCTGGCAGGCGTGATCTTTGTCCTCTCGACTACAGGCATTGTGATCAATGAGTTTTTCCAGATGCTTTTCGACAGAAACACATTTGCGGCTTTCTTTATTGCCATAGATGAACCTCTCGCCATCGCCATTCCGCTTGGCGCAGTTTGGGCATATTATGGGCATTGGCTCCAACGTGATCTTGCCGCGCTCCCCAGTGCACCCCGCCGAGCCGCGCTGCACCGTTTTTATTATTATATTCTCTCTGCCATCGGCTTGGTCACTGCATTTATTGGGCTTTCCATGCTACTTGCTTTCATCGTTGATGCTGCTCTTGCCACAAGTGTTTATAAAAGCAACCGCCTCGCAGAATCTCTTGCCACTCTTTTCGTGGGCTTACCACTATGGCTCTTTACATGGCAACCAATGCAGGCTAAAGCACTCTCCGACGATGAAGATGCAGAACAAGCTCGCCGCTCCATTATTCGAAAAATATACCTTTATCTTGCCATCTTTGCAGGCGTAGTCGGTGGGATGGTCGCCGCGGTACAACTTATCTCACTACTCTTCGAAGCCTTGCTCGGTTCCCTGCCAAATAATTTTACAAGAGACTTGCTAAATTCCCTCCAAATGCTGATTCTCTTTGGCGGCTTACTTACCTATCATTGGCAATCGCTACGACGAGATGGATTATTGCGCAGCGAAATTAAAGGTAAAAAAGTGGATGCCATATCCGTTCTGCTTCTCGATACAGAAAATGGAACGCTCTCAAATCAACTTGCTTCCCTTATTGGTGCAGATGATGCGGAGATAAACCTGATCCCGCAAAACCCCACCGAAGAGTTTCCCACCGCCGATGCCGCTATTTTGCCCCAATCCCTCTTGCTGGATGCACCAGAAATGCTCAGAGAGAGAATCCGTCAATTTAACGGGAGCAAGCTGATCATCACGGACGAAGCGGATGATTATTTCGTCATGGAAAATGTAGCACAGATAAAAAAATCCCTCCTCCAATTGGCAGAGGGAGAAGAAATCCAACGCGCTAAAAAATCACCAGGTTGGATGATCGCTGTCTATATTTTAGCTGGAATGATGGCTTTGCAAATTTTGTTCTTCTTATAGTGAACCCCATTGTCAAGACCACAAATTGACAAAGTTAAGGTGGATAAA
>JABGQT010000003.1 GCA_018648685.1 Anaerolineae bacterium | reverse complement strand
GTGAACTATAACATGGATGCCATTTTTCCATTTTGCGCTGAGGCAGCACAGTTTCAGATGGTAGATTTCCAGATCAATCTGTTTTGGATGATGCTGTAATTCCAGTAGCTAATGTAATTACGTTTATTCTAGAAGATTGATAGAAATTATAAGTACAAAAATTGAGAGATATTTATTATTAGGCGTCTCTTGTAGAAGAAAGATACCTCCAAATTGTTCCTAAAAAAAAAAAGAGCCGCTGAGAAATGAACTGACCCCATAGAATAGATACGAAAAAGCACCCTCTGTGAGAAAATAGCAAAGCAGGAAGTGCTTTTTCTATGTCAGGAAAGAAAGGAATGCCCCGCTATTCGACAGAAGTAAAATTGGAAGCGGTGCGTACGTTATCACAAAAGCGCTGAGCCTTCTCAACTCAGGGCGAGGTGTTTTTTCATGTGACGATTATAAGCGAAGTTGTGGAGTAAATTCAAATTGAGAAAAGTCGCTGCATGTTACAATCCGATTTCAAGGAGTACTCTAAATGAAAGATTCGCAATTACGTGCTCGTTATCGAAAAATCATCACTTTCTCCGCTCGTGTAGCGATAAACTTTATCTTCTGGGATATTTTTCTCTCGCGTTTGGGTTTTCGCCCCTTTGCTCGGCGCACACGTACAGCACGCCTGACAAAATTCACCATCCAGTTTCGTGCTTTAGCCATCGAAATGGGCGGCGTGATGATCAAGGTGGGGCAATTTCTCTCATCACGCCAGGATGTGCTCCCGTCTGAGATCGTCAAGGAACTCTCCGGCTTACAGGATGAAGTCCCGCCCGAAGATTTCGCTGCCATCCGCGCAAAAGCAGAAAGAGAGCTTGGCGGTTCTTTGGATGAGATATTTGAATCCTTCGATTCCATTCCTTTGGCAGCAGCTTCTTTGGGGCAAGTGCATCGTGCGCGTTTGCGAGCCGATATTTCTGAGTCTAAGGACTTTAATGAGATCGTGGTCAAGGTACAGCGTCCGTATATAGAAAAAATTATCGATGTAGACCTTTCAGCACTGCGGCGCGTAGGCGGCTGGTTGGCACGCTACAAACCTGTTCAGAAACGTGCAGATGTGCGTGGTTTGATCGAAGAATTTGCGACGACCATCTACGAAGAGATCGACTATCTTGCAGAAGGGAAAAATATTGAGATTTTCGAAGAATATTTTGAAGATGATGAGCGAGTCCATGTTCCGCGAGTAGCGTGGGATTTAACTACACGACATGTGCTGACACTGGAAGATGTCTTTGCCATCAAAATTAAGGATTATGAAGCGATCACAGCCGCAGGGGTTGATCGAGCGGACGTTGCTTGTGTTTTGCTTGATACCTATCTCAAACAGATATTTGAAGATGGATTTTTTCACGCTGATCCGCACCCGGGCAATCTCTTTGTAACCCCGACAACCGAACCAGATGAAGACGGTTCCGTTGAATGGAAGTTGACTTTCATCGACTTTGGGATGGTTGGACGAGTTCCCGACAATTTACGTGGCGGCTTGCGAGAAATGGTCATTGCCAGCGGCACGCGCGATGCAAAAAGAATGGTGCGCGCTTATCAACAACTCGGTGTCCTTTTACCGGGAGCCGACCTAAAACGAATCGAAGAAGCAGAAGCACAGGTTTTTGAACGTTTTTGGGGCAAAAGCATGAGCGAATTGCGTGAGATCAATCTCGACGAAATGCGAGAATTTGCCAAAGAATTCCGTGAACTAATGTATGAGATGCCCTTTCAAATCCCCCATAACCTGCTTCTTCTTGGGCGCACCGTTGCTATTCTCTCAGGAATGTGTACAGGGCTTGACCCTGACTTCAATCTGTGGAACCAGCTTGCTCCCTATGCTAAAAAACTGATCAGCGAAGAAGCTACGTCTAATTCGAGTGTTTGGCTGGATGAGATAGGAAATTTTGCAAAAGCGATCCTTGCCCTGCCTTCGCAAACCGGGCGCGTACTGGATAAGATGGAACAGGGTGACTTGGAAGTCCATATGCCACGTGTGGCGAAACAAATCTCATATTTGGAGCGGGCAGTATATCGCCTGACCGGTAGCTTGATCTTTGGCGCTCTGTTTGTGGGTGGTATTGTTCTTTACAATACCGAGAGCCTATTGGCAAGCGGCCTTTTACTTGGCTCCTCCCTTATTGCCCTCTTTTGGACAATATTTTTTGCTCGGGGACATTCTTCAAAGTAAGAGATACAGAATAATAAACAAAATCAGTAGTTCACGATTTTGATTGACAAAGCGGGCAACTTCGGAGAAAGTT
>JABGQT010000134.1 GCA_018648685.1 Anaerolineae bacterium | reverse complement strand
CAACTTTCCCGAAGATTTCGGCAATATCCCCTTCGGATGCGAGCGTGACCTGGGCGTGGTGCGGGGGAATATTCTTCACTGGTCTCGGGCGTGGTTCATCCCGAAGCCCAGCCTTGATCGATTTCTGCCAAGCGGCATATTCCGGCGTTCCTAATTCAGGTCCACGATCGAGCATCAGCGTCGGCAAAATCTCGAGATTGGTATAGAGCGTCTGCCCGTGCAGCGCATTCGCCAACGCAGGCGGGAGTCGCATCTCGGTCTGCTCATCCGCAAAACGCGGGTCCGTCGCCCCCAGCTGGATGTCGGTGACAATGCCATAATACTGCCAGTCACCGCTGCGAATGACGGTAAACGCCCCCTCCTGCACTTCCTGCGAAGGGACAGTTAAGCGGACATTGAAAGATTCCTTTAATCCGCCGCCAACTAAATAACCAATAGGTTGATTTTTATTCATAAGAACTCCTAAACCACTTCGCCCAGAGCACCGAGTACACTCATCAACATCGGGTAATCATCCCTTAAGAGCGTGATTAATTCCTGGATGGCGGCATCACGCCATTGTGCATCTTTCTGCGCCTCGCTGACCTGCAAAATATGTGCCGCAAGCATCTCGCCGATGGGCGCATCCTGCGCGCGGAGGATATGACGGAAATAGCCAAATCGACCCGCACTTGTGAAGCGGATCAAATCATTATCGCTACATTTGTAAATCACATCCAAGCTCAATGGTGGGCGTGGCGGCAAAAGATGAGAAACCTGCCCATCCTGTTCATATCCAACCGTCAAGACCGACATCTCGACGGGGACAATCCGTCGTTCGCGATTGTCGGCGATCACTTCTGCGCTGACATTGTCTGATGTGACTAGTTGACGCACCAAACCATCATCGTCGATATGGATATCGTAAATTAGCCCATAGACTTGGTAGCCATTTCCGAGCGGAGCACGCACCAGCCCGCCGAAGACGGGCGCGTCCAGTTGCGAGACACTGCATCCAGCCACAAAGCCGGTCGTGCCAGAGCGAAGTAAACGTCCTATTTCAATTGATTGCATAATTGCTCCAAATTCTTTCTAACCGCTAATCCGCACTAATCTGCGCAAAATATTCGTGATGATTAGCGTGGATTAGTGGTTTAAATCCATTCGAAAATAAACATCGCCGTCCAAATAATGCGTGATCTCAAAACCATATTGTTGATAAAACGCAATCACATCTTGCCAGGTATCAGTCGTTTCCAGAATCACTTCTTCGTATCCACTTTGCACCGCTTGTTTGCAAAGTTCTGACAAAATTTTCTGTCCAATGCCTTGCCTGCGCAAATCCTTTCGCACCGACATACGGGCAATTTCTACCTGCTTCTTCGAGTGCGGAATAAAAGCACCCGTTCCGACGATCTCGTCATCCAACCAAGCAACAAGGAAAGTTGCATCTACATACGTTACAGCGATATTATTGAGATCAGGGTTTTTGCTTTCATCCAGCGTGCCCCAATGATCGACTAAGCCATCGAGGATGAGGGCTTTTACAGCTACTTGGTCGGAGGGTTGAAAAGGAAGAGTTTGCACCATTGCTACTTTCTACTTTGCACTCACGTTCTTCGTAGACTGCTTCCCTGATTGTTCGCCGATCTCTGCATTATTTTTACGCAACTCTAACGATAACATCTGCTCAACCTGACGTTTCTCATCGAATGAGACGACTGCCACTTCATGTGAGCGATGCAAGAGATAAGGATAAGGTTTATGGCCCAGAACGCGACATTGCTGGATTAATGCAGCATGGAGATTATCCAGTTTTTGCGGATCATCTGCCACCCATTTAGGGATTTCGACTCGTACGGGGTAGGGATGCCCATCCGTGCCGACGTTGAGATAGAAGAAATGTAAACCCAAAACACCTTTATAAAGCATTTTTGATTTGGATTGCAGCGCGAAAACGGCAGAGCGTTCGCCGGGTTGCAAAAGGGGATTATTTCTCTCGCCAAAGAGCCACAGGTCGCTCACACCCAAAAGAGGATGATAGGATTTTAGCTTGTCCAATTTATCAGCGGGGGCTTGCATGATCTCCAACAAACGGACAACGAGATTTGCGCCAGGTTTGTCTACATAGCCTGCCGTAACGACATCATTACTTTGTAAACGCGAAAGCGCGCCCAAATATTGCTGCATACTTTCTTCATAACTTTTAGCATTATTTGGGTCTTTATTTCCCCATAACTCGATCGGGCCATCGGTAAAAGTAATTACAGGCGATGGGTAACCTTTTGCTAACTCTGCCAGTTTGGTGCGCTCGGCCAGATCGCGGCGGAGGGCAATTGTCCCCTCGCTTAAAGTTGTGCCGTATTCGGTGAGCAGTTCATCTCCATAATAAAGGGTGCTATCGGTAAAAATATCGGGTGTTGATCCAGAGTTGAGCCGCATCGCGATCGCGCCTACATTTACCAAACCAAATTGCACAGCCGCATGTCTATCGGGGATCACTTGCGACCCATCAGCGGCGATCAGTGTTGCGTCCATAGCGAGAGCAGGTGTGGGCACGCGCGTATCGAGAGATTCATCCAATGGGTAGGCGCAGCGGATATTGGCATCCTGTTGAAGAGCAAAATCCACTTTTTGGCGCAAGCCATCCACATCATCAGCATATTCGTTGAATAAATTTCGAGCGTGTTGGCGCAAATTATCCAAATTTTCTTTGCGCTCTTGCGCGCTTTTCCCGATTTCTTTTATGCGCTCGTAGATTTGCTGAAAATCAATTGCCATAGTGCTCCTTAGAACATTTGTCTAGTATTTTACCATAGCCTCCCCCCATTTTTGCTCTTCAAAATGGGGGGACAGAGGGGGGCTGTGGCGGTATAATCTGGGCATATTTAAAAAAGGAGATGCAATGTTAAAAGTTGGCTATATCGGATTAGGATTGATGGGCAAGCCCATGGCTCGCAATATTCTCAAGGCGGGATTTCCGCTCGTGGTACATAATCGGAGCCGCGCCGCAGTGGACGAATTGGTGGCCGAAGGAGCGACTGCTGCTGGGACACCTGCTGAAGTCGCCCGCCAAGTGGACATTGTTATTACCAACTTACCCGATTCTCCAGATGTAGAGATGATTGCCTTAGGCAAAGACGGAATTATCGAAGGAGCAAAAGAAGGTTTGATTTTCATCGACAACTCGACCATCAAGCCCGCTACTGCGCGCAAAATTGCAGCAGGTTTGGCAGAAAAAGGCGTTTCTGCACTTGATGCTCCTGTTAGTGGCGGTGATATTGGTGCGATTAACGGCACACTGACCATCATGCTCGGCGGCGAAGAATCTGCGCTAAATAAAGCAATGCCCGTCCTCGAAGCAATGGGAAAAAGTATCACGCTCGTCGGCGATGCTGGTGCGGGACAAATTGCGAAGGTTTGTAATCAAATTATGGTCGGTGCGCAAATGGTTGCAATGGGAGAATTATTGATCGTTGCCCAAAAAGCTGGCGCAGATCCACAAAAAGTCGTTCAAGCGATCAAGGGCGGAGCTGCCCAATGCTGGGCGTTGGATATTAAGCCCTCGCGCCTTTTTGATGGCAATCGCGAACCCGGCTTCAAAGCCTATATGCAGGCAAAAGACTTGAATATTGTTCTGGATACGGCGCGTGAATATGGCGTTCCTGTTCCTGGTACAGCTGCAAATACCCAACTCTTCAGCGCGATGCTCGAAATGGGCATGGGTGATTTAGATAACTCGGCGGTGCTTGGCGTGATCGAGGCTTTGGCTGGGGAAAAACTGAAAACAGAATAATTTCATGTAGGGGCGGGTCTGAGACCTGCCCCTACCAACACAATGAAAAATAATATCCGCGATTATCTCCTCGTCATCCTTGGTGCATTGATCCAAGCCGTTGGGCTGCGCCTCTTCTTCATCCCTGCTAATCTTGCTAGTGGCGGCGTGAGCGGTGTTGCCCAGCTCATCAATTACCTCACAGGCTGGCAAATTGGATTGATGATTCTGATCGGTAATATCCCGCTCTTCGCTCTCGGCTGGCGTTATCTTGGTGGGAAGAAGTTTATCTTCCGCACCGCGCTCGCAGTTGCGACCTTCTCATTTTTTGTGGATGCCCTAACCTATTTTCTACCCGCCAAAGGCATCACCGACGACATTCTGCTCAACGCGTTATACGGCGCAGTCGTCAGCGGGATTGGTTTCGGCATCGTCTATCGCGGTCAAGGCACAAGCGGCGGTAGCGATATTCTCGCTCGCATTCTCAATCGTTGGCGCGGCGTTCCTATCTCGCAGAGCTATATGATTGTCGATTCAGCCGTCATTCTCACCGCAGGCTTTGTTTTCGGCTGGAAAGAAGCCCTCTACGCCCTCATCGCGCTATACGTCAGCGGAATCGTCACAGAAACTGCCGCGCAAGGTTTGGGTGTTGTCCGCACGGCGTTAATCATCACTGAGCAACCAGAAGCTGTTTCGCAGAAAATCTTTGAAGTACTAGATCGCGGTGTGACCCTGCTCCCTGCCAAAGGCGCGTATACGGGCGCAGAACGCACCATGCTCTATTGCGTCGTCACGCGCACTGAAACCATGCGACTGAAACATATCGTCAACGATGCCGATCCGCACGCCTTCATGGTCATCGGGCAAGCGCATGAAGCTCTCGGCGAAGGTTTCGCGCCGCTGGATGAAGAGTAAGGGCGGGGTCACCCCGCCCCTACGGGTAAATATTATGCTCCCAAACTTCCTCGTCATCGGTTCCCAGAAAGCGGGGACAACATCTCTTTACCGGATATTAAAACAGCATCCCCAAATCTTTATGGCGGATAAAAAGGAAATTAATTTCTTTTTTAAGGATGAAGAACACGCGCGTGGCGCCGAGGCATATAGCCAACATTTTACGGATTGCGCTAATCAACTTGTTCGGGGAGAAGCCTCCCCGGGCTATATCTGCCACCCCGAAGCACCTGCCCGCATCCACGCATTGATTCCCGACGCAAAACTGATTCTCACCCTCCGCGACCCCATTAAACGTGCCATCTCCCAATACTGGGATAACCGCCGTCATCTCAACGAACCGCTCACCTTTGCTCAAGCTCTTGATGCCTATCTCAGCGACGAATATCATCCCGACAAAATCGGTTATTTCAGTCGCGGGGTTTATATGCGTTATATTCGCAAATATCTCGAATATTTTCCACGGGAGAATTTGCTCATTCTTCTCTTCGAAGATATGATTTCTGACCCCGTAACTTTCTATAAAAGCATCTTCACCTTTCTTGGGGTAGACACCGATTTTGAAAGTGAAGATTTCGACGAAGCCTTCAACCCGACAGAAGTGTGGAAAAATCCCTTTTACCAGATTCTCCTGCGCCGACCGCGTTACCAGACGCGCGTCCCCGCCAAATTGCGGAGGCTCTTTTATTGGGGTAGGAAGATGCCTTTCTCCGCGCCGCCTATTGACGAGGCAAGCCTCCAGAGATTGGTAGATTTCTATAGACGGTGGAATGATGAACTGCGCAAATTTTTGGGTGTAGAACTCGCTGATTGGGACTGAGCAAATTTGGGTCAGGGACGATACGGCGCAGCCGATCCGATTTAAAAACTGCTTTGAAATTTCCTTGACCCGATATATAATCTATTGTAGAATACTTTTCGCTAAACGCCTTCGTAGCTCAGTGGATTAGAGCGCTTGCTTGCGGAGCAATAGGTCACAGGTTCGAGTCCTGTCGAGGGCACTGGTAAAGAAGCGGGAAATCCCCGCTTCTTTTTTGTTAATTTTGGGAAGGTGAATTATGGCAAAAAAACAGATTTTATTGACAAATGATGATGGAATTCAATCTCCAGGTTTATGGGCGGCCGCTGAGGCTTTATCTGAAATTGGCTATGTGACCGTTGCTGCGCCGCGCGACCAATCTTCGGCGATGGGGCGTTCGATGCCGATCACTTCAGATGGGACGATCACAAAAGAGATCGTGCATGTTAATGGGCAGAATTGGACAGTTTATGCAGTGGGCGGTAGCCCTGCTCAGTCTGTGCAGCATGGCATTTTACGCATCCTGGATAGAAAGCCAGACTTGGTTGTTTCGGGCATTAATTATGGAGAGAATCTTGCTCTTGGTATTGGTGTATCGGGGACAGTGGGGGCGGCAATGGAAGGGGCATCTTTTGGGTGCCCGGCTTTGGCGATTTCGCTGGAGACAGATAAAGAACACCATCTTTCTTATTCTAATGATGTTAATTTTTCAAATGCAGCGTATTTTGCAGCTTTTTTTGCTCGGAAATTATTAGAGAAAAAGTTCCCCGCTCAGGTTCAGGTAATTAAGGTGGATGTGCCACGTGAGGCAACACCAGATACGTCATGGAGAATGTCGCGTTTAAGTCCTAATCCCTATTATATTCCGAGCGTAGGCGAGGAAGATGTTTGGGATAAGCCGCATATATTGGATTATCATGTTGGTGCCAATTGGGATATTGAACCTGATGATACAGACGTGTATGTGATGCACAAAAGGCGGGAGGTGGCAGTGACCCCTCTAACACTTGATTTTACTTCGCGCGTGAAACTAGAAGCATTTGATCATTTTTTGAGAGAGTAAAGGGTTGAATTTTTAGAGCAATAAAAAGTGTTGAAAAAAGGTTACACATAAAAATGAATTATGGGGTACACTACGTTGCTTGATTAACAGAAGTTCTAAGGCAAGAGTAAGATTTTGATTTGGAACCCATGCTTGACCCAGCGACATACTAATTTATTGAAAGGAGTTTCAAATCATGTCTGAAAAAGAACAAGGTACAGTTAAATGGTTCAATGGTAGCAAAGGCTACGGTTTTATCGAACGTGCTTCAGGTGGCGATGTTTTCGTCCACTTCAATGCTATCGTTGGCGATGGCTACAAAAATCTGGAAGAAGGACAACGCGTAGAGTTTTCTGTCACGCAAGGTCAAAAAGGCCTGCAAGCAGAAGATGTTGTTGTAATCTAAAAAGATTTTAGAATAACACCTAAAAAAAGCGAGACAGCGAAAGTTGCTGTCTCGCTTTTTTTTTTACCTATTAGCCGCTCATTTTTCAAACAATCTCTCAAAGCCCGGATATGGGATTAACGGGATCACTTCAAAGCTGATCAATCCCTCTTGCACCAGCGGCAAGCTTCCTAATAGCTGCTGTGCTTCATCTGAATCGGCACATTCCAAAATCAGTACGGCTTCGTTCTTCTCTTGTCGGAAATACAACTCACGGATATGCCCGCTCTGATACAGCTCCCAAACGCGAGTAGCCTCAGCTTTGAGATGCGAAATAAAATCTTCAGGCTTGGTGCCTGGAACTTCTTTTTCAATAGCAAGAACCTTCATAAAATACTCCTTTAAGGCGATAGCTCTTCTGTGCCTAAACTAATTTCAGTATAGCATCTTCATTGTTTTGAGAGTAAGTCCTTTCTATATCTAAACCCTCTCATTAGAGCATACAACTTGTCTGACAACTTGTTGACATCCTCCCCAAAATTTGTTAAACTATAATAAGTTGTCAGACAACTAAACATCTCCAAATAATTAGACAAAAAGATAAAAAATATGGCTACCCTTCTCGTAAAAAATGCTACGGTTTTAGTCACAATGGATAATCACCAGCGCGAAATTTTGTCTGGTGGTCTTTTTATTCGCGATGGTTTCATCGAGCAAGTTGGCACGACCGATGAACTCCCCAAAACAGCCGATGAAGTTCTTGATCTTAATGGGCATATTATTTTGCCTGGTTTGGTCAATACTCATCATCATTTTTACCAAACCCTTACTCGTGCTGTCCCTGCTGCGCAGGACGCTAATCTTTTCAACTGGCTAAAGACGCTCTATCCCATTTGGGCAGGATTGCAGCCGGACGATATTTACATCTCTACCCAAACTGCATTAGCAGAATTGGCATTTTCAGGATGTACTACAGCATCCGATCATCTCTATCTTTTCCCAAACGGATCAAAACTGGATGATCAAATTGCTGCCGCCCTCGAAATTGGCGTGCGACTCCATGCATCTCGTGGGTCTATGAGCTTGAGTGAAAAAGATGGTGGACTTCCACCTGATTCCGTTGTGGATACAGAAGAAGCCATCCTGAAAGATTCTCGCCGTTTAATTGAAACCTATCACGATCCCAAACCCGGCTCGATGACCCAGATCGTGCTTGCACCCTGCTCCCCTTTCAGCGTTACGTCAGAGCTGATGAAGCAATCTGCAATTTTGGCGCGAGAATATGGCGTGCAATTGCATACCCATCTCGCTGAAACCGAAGACGAAGAACAATTCTGCCTTGAGATGTTCGGTCACCGCCCCGTGGACTATATGGGCGAAGTCGGCTGGCTCGATGGCGACGTTTGGTTCGCGCATTCGGTCTATGTAAACGAAAGAGAGATTGATACTTACGCAAAACATAATTGCGGTGTAGCACACTGCCCCTCGTCGAATATGCGACTGGCCTCGGGCATTGCCCCCATCAAAGAACTCCTCGCCGCTGGCGTAGACGTTGGCATCGGCGTGGATGGCTCTGCCTCCAATGATGGCTCTCATTTGCTCGGCGAAGCTAGACAGGCAATGTTACTCGCTCGTGTCAAAGAAGGCATCACCGGATATTCGCTTTCCAGTGATAATCGCTCATTAATGACCGCCCGCGACGCTTTGCACCTCGCCACACGTGGTGGCGCAAATGTTCTTGGACGCTCTGACATCGGCTCTCTCGAAGTTGGCAAATGTGCCGATTTCTTTGCCATCAAAGTGAATACCCTCGACTACGCAGGTGCATTACACGATCCCGTTGCTGCGACTATCTTTGCTCAACCCGTTAAGTCTAATTACACTGTTGTGAATGGTAAATTTGTTGTTAAAGAAGGACAGTTAGTGAATGTAGATGAAGCTAAGTTGGTCGAAAAGCACAATAAAGCAGCGAAAAGATTGTTAGAAGAGTAAATAATGAAAAGCAAAGATAGCCAGCTCATTACAGGGTTTTTCGTTGTTATATTTTTAATTGTCGTGATCCGAAATGCATGGATCTCAGATGATGCGTATATTTCTTTCAGGGCAATAGAAAATCTTGTTGCTGGCTATGGCTTTAATTTCAATCCTTTTGTGCGTGTGCAGGCTTATACTCATCCGCTTTGGGCACTGCTAATATCGGCTATTTATTTTGTTCAAACAAGACTGCTGGATTTAAGCAGAGATAATGGATTGTATATGTTAGTTATATTTCTCTCCATTTTTGTCTCTACGCTATCTGTCTATATCGTTTTTAGTAAAACAAACAAAATATATTCAAAATTGGTTTTTGGAGTTGCGATAATTTCTTCAAAAGCTTTTATAGATTATTCGACTTCTGGGTTAGAGAACCCTCTGACTTACTTCCTCTTAGCTCTTTTCTTTTTGATTTTCTTGAGTTCTAAAGAAAATCTTTTGGGGTTAACAATAAGCGCAGCTTTGATCACAGTAAATCGTCAAGACGCAATTTTGCTTGTTTTACCCGCCCTTGTCTATCATTTTCTTTCAGTTTCGAAGAGTTGGAAAACCAAAATCCGGGAGCTTGTTTTAGGCTTCTCGCCTTTAATTCTTTGGGAGTTATTTTCAATATTCTATTATGGTTTCCCTTTCCCAAATACAGCTTATGCGAAATTAAATACAGGTGTTCCTAAAATTTCGCTCATTGGGCAAGGCATTGATTATTTTTTAAATTCCATAGCACTTGACCCTGTGACTTTATTAATAATTGCTTTTGCCGGTGTTGCGGTTTTCATTGAAAAAGACAAAAAAAAGATCATTTCTTATATAGGTGTTCTTTTATATTTGGCCTATATTCTTTCTATTGGCGGGGATTTTATGTCAGGCAGATTTTTTGCAGCTCCCTTTTTTATTGCAATTATTTTATTCTCACGAATTTCTTTCTTTTCAGAGAAAACTTTTCTTATAAGTCTTGCCATTATCCTTTTATTTGTTGCATATACTGATTATTCTCCAATAAAAAATATTGTGGCCAGAAAGAGTATTGCGATAAAAGTTGATCTCAATGGTATTGAAGATGAAAAAGCTGTTCATGAGAACTTTTCTGGTTTGACCGAATATGGTATTCGCCATACTGCTGAATATGGGTCGGAATATGCAGGCAAAAAATGGATATATACAGAAAAAGAAAATGTCGAAATGTTTGGCATGCTTGGAAGGCCTGCATATGAACAAGGACCAAACACCTATGCTTATGATTTTCTCGCGTTATCAGATCCATTATTGGCAAGATTACCAGCAAAGGACAAAGTGAATTGGAGAATTGGTCATTTTTGGCGAAAAATTCCCACCGGATACCACGAAACTTTAAAATCTGGAGAAATAAAAATCCAAGAACCGAACTTGGCTCAATATTATGAAAAGCTTTCCTATGTCATATCTGGACCTCTTTGGGACAGCCAACGTTTTATTGAAATATATAAACTCAATACAGGACAGTATGACTACCTAATTGAAAAGTATATAGAAACGCCGAATAATGAAAAATAACGAAATCATTATTTGGTACTGGATAATTTTATGAAAACTTCTCTCGAACTCACAAAAAAACTCGTTGACGTCGCCATGGGGCGCGTCCCTGCCGATATGGTCATTCGTAACGGTGTTTGGGTCAGCGTTCAGTCGGGTGAATTTATTTTGAAAACCGATATCGCCATTGTAGATGGACATATCGCCTATGTTGGCAAAGATGCTTCACATTGTGTTTCGAAAGATACAGTGATCATTAACGCCGGCGGTAAACACCTTGTCCCCGGCTTGCTCGATGGTCACATGCATGTCGAATCGGGGATGGTTACAGTAACAGAATTTGTACGCGCTGTTGCTAAACGCGGCACAACGGGCATGTTCATTGACCCGCATGAGATCGCCAATGTTTTCGGTCTTAAAGGTGTCAAGCTAATGGTAGATGATGCCGCCGAGCAACCCATCCACGTTTGGGTGCAAATTCCTTCTTGTGTTCCCTCCGCGCCGGGCTTTGAGACTCCGGGCGCAGAGATCACACCCGACGATGTTGCCGAAGCCCTGCATTGGGATGGCATTATCGGTCTTGGCGAAGTGATGGATTTTCCCGGTGTTTTCAATGCCAGCGAGAAGATGATGGCTGAAATCGCCGCCACGCGTGATGCGGGAAAAATCATCGGTGGACATTATCCCAACCTCGATTTGGGCAGAGATTTTCATGGTTATGTTGCCGCGGGCATCGAAGATGACCACGAAGGCACGCGCCCCGAAGATGCTATTGCCCGTGTTCGTCAGGGCATGAAAGCCATGCTCCGTTATGGTTCTGGCTGGCTGGATGTTGAAACCCAAGTGGATGCCATTCTCAAGCATAAATTAGATTCGCGCCGTTTTCTGCTTTGTACGGATGATTCTCATGTGGGCACGCTCGTTAATGATGGGCATATGGACAGAGTGCTGCGCCACGCACTTGATGTGGGCTTGCCTCCAATGACCGCACTTCAGATGATGACGATAAACACCGCCGAGCACTTCGGCTTATCCCGTGAAATTGGCATGATCGCTCCCGGTCGTTGGGCAGATATACTCATCGTTGACGATTTGAACGATTTTCACCCGGAGATGGTCATTGCCAAAGGGCAGGTGATTGCTCAAAACGGAGAGATGACAATCCAGATGCCGCAAGTTGCCTATCCAGATTGGGCACGGGGTTCTGTCCATTTGGGGCACCCGCTCAAAGCCGAAGATTTTGCTCTCGTAACGGAAGCAAAGTCGGGCAAGAGCGTTACGGCGAATGTGATTGGTGTCATCGAAAATCAGGCACCGACCAAGCATCTAAAGTTGAAAATCCAGCCGAAAGATGGTGAGATCCATGTTGATATTGAGCGTGATATTGCAAAATTGGCTCTTGTCGAAAGACACAAGGCCACAGGTGATGTGACGGTAGGATTGGTGAGTGGATTTGGCTTCACTGAAAAATGTGGCATCGCTTCAACAGTTGCACACGATAGCCATCACATGATCGTGACAGGCACAAGCGAAGCTGATATGGCGATTGCAGCTAATAAACTCGCTGAGATCGGCGGCGGACAAGTGGTCGTCAAAGATGGCGAGGTCATTGGTTTGGTTGAATTGGAGATCGCGGGCTTGATGTCCACAGAAGAGGCTTCGATCGTGGCGAAAAAAGCATCCACTGTTTTGGATGCTTTCAAGGCTTGTGGCTCTACGTTGAATAATCCAAATATGCAGTTGTCTTTATTAGCTTTGGTCGTTATTCCCGAATTGCGGATTTCTGATCTTGGGCTGGTAGATGTGACGAACTTTGAGTTTGTACCGATTATAGAAAAATAGAGTGTGTTTCGTGTTGCGTGTTTGGTGAAAAAGTCACGCAACACGCATCACGCAACATGTTACAGGAATTATTATGGTTTTAATTTCACCTTTTCAGAAATTGCAAGCTGATCTAGGCGCATTGATCGCTTCGGTCCCTGCTGGGGAGCGTTTGCCTTCGGAGCCTAAGTTGGCAAAGCAATTAGGCGTGTCACGCGCGACCTTGCGTGAGGCGATGCGTACTTTTGAGACGCAAGGGCTGATCCGTCGTCGGCAGGGGGCGGGGACTTTTGTGGTCGGGGATGCGCCAGTTTTAGAGAGCGGTCTTGAGGTACTAGAAAGCATCCAGACAATGGCAAAGCGTATGGGGTTGTCGGTTACAGTCGGAAATCTATCGGTCGAGACAGTGCTGGCCAACGAGAAGCAAGCCCAAAAGTTGGGCGTTCCGTTGAACACATCCCTCACGCGGGTCTCTCGTGTGATCAGTACCACCGAGCGCGCAGCAGCTTATCTTGTCGATATTCTGCCTACTGAATTTCTGGCGGTTGATGATCTACCGAAGCAATTCAACGGCTCTGTGTTGGATTTTATGCTCGGGCGCGGAGATTTGCCAACGGTTGCAAAGATCGGTGTAAATGCAAGCAGTGCTTCATCTTCTGTAGCAAAAGCTCTTGAAATTCAGCGTGGCGATGTTTTGCTGCGCCTGAGCTCAAGAATTTATTTAGACTCAGATCAGGTGATCGACTACAGCTTAGGCTATTTCTTACCGGGTTATTTCGATTTTCATATTTTGGGGCACATACAACGTTAATATCAACGTTTCGTTATCGTTGATAAATATTTATTATTTAGGAGATTTTTTAAGCTAATGGAACTTTCAAGAGAAGAAGCTGTTCAAGAGATCAAGAAGCGTGTTGATGCCGCGCAAGACGATATCATCCAATTTTTGAGAGATATTGTTGCTATTCCCAGTATGAATGGCGAGCTGAAAGAAGTTGGAGAGCGCATCGCAGCCGAGATGAATAAACTGGGTTTCGACGAAGTCCGCTTCGATAAAATGGGCAATATCATGGGGCGTATCGGGAATGGCGAAAAAGTGATCGTTTACGATTCGCATATTGATACCGTCGGCATCGGTGACCCAGATAATTGGGAATGGGATCCTTTCATTGGTAAGGTTGAAGATGGTGTCCTTTTTGCACGCGGTGCAGTAGATGAAAAAGGCTCCACGCCTGGTATGGTATACGGACTAAGCTTCGCCCGTGATTTGGGTTTGCTCGATGGCATAACAGCTTGGTATTTCGGCAATATGGAGGAGTGGTGTGACGGTATCGCCCCGAATACCTTCGTGGAAGTAGACCCAGGCATCCGCCCCGACTTTGTCGTCATCGGTGAGCCGACCAAAATGCAAGTCTATCGCGGTCACAAAGGTCGTATCGAACTGAAAATCACGGCTTCCGGGAAATCTGCCCATGCGGCAACTCATTATCTAGGCGATAATGCAGTATATAAAATGGCAGCCGTCATTACACACATTCGTGAGTTAGACCGTCGCCTTCGCCTTGGTTTGGGTTCCCATCCATTACAAGGCAATCCTACCGTTGCTGTGACTGACCTTAAAGTAACCACTGGGTCGCTTAACGCAGTTCCTAATGAATTTTCGATCTACCTTGATCGCCGAATCACATCTAATGAACCCCATGATGATGTGATCGCGCAGATCAAAGGGTTGATTCCTGATTATCTACAAGATGAGATCAAAGTAGAAGAACTCTTTTATGATGAACCATCTTATACAGGGTTCAAATTCCCTGTCTCGAAATATTACCCAGCCTGGTTACAGGCAGATGACCACCCCATGACCCAAGCAGGTCAAAATACGATCAAAACCCTTTGGGGTGAAGAACGTGAGTTGGATACTTGGGATTTCTCAACCAATGGTACTTACTGGGCTGGTAAGGCTGGCATTCCTTCGATCGGATTTGGTCCTGGCGATGAGAAATTCGCGCACAGGGGTATGGAACAAGTGCCGCTGAAGGAAGTTGTAGATGCTACAGAGTTCTATGCTTTATTCCCCAATATGTTATTGGAGAAAATGCAAGAGGGATAAGCGTAAGTTTCAAAACAAATCGTTTTTCTTGAACTTAGGAGGTTCAATATGCGTAGTTTTGCAGGTCGTGACATTCTTTCTTTAAAAGAGTTCGAACGTAATGAATTCTTCCGTGTTTTCGAGATCGCTGAAGAGTTGGAGCCTATCGCTCGCAACCGCCAGAATACCGATCTCTTGGCTGACAAGACGCTGGTAACAGCTTTTTATCAGCCTTCCACCCGCACCCGCTTGGCACACGAAGCCGCCATGCATCGTCTGGGTGGTCATGTAACCGGTTTCTCTGACGCAAAGATGACCCGCGCCGGTGACTTCTATCAGGAATCGATCAAAGATACCGTCAAGATGCTTGAATTCTATGGCGATATGATCGTGATGCGCCATTTCCAGAAAGGCGCTCCCCAAGAAGCAGCCAAATGGGCATCTATCCCTGTTATTAATGGCGGTGATGGATGGGGCGAACATCCTACCCAGATTTTGACCGATCTTTATACCGTTTTACGGGAAAAAGGAACTATTGACGGTTTGCGCTGGGTTGCCGTTGGCGATATGCGTATGCGCACCATGCACTCGCTTGGTCACGCACTTACACAATTTGACTGCCCGATCACTTTTGTATCACCTCCTGGCATGGAAATGCCCGAAGAGTACGAAAAAGATTTCGACGCAATGGCATTAGATTACAGCTACGCCGAGCATGTTGGCGATGTGATCGGCGATGCGGATGTGATTCTCGTTGAACCGACTGTCCAACCTGACTATACCAAAGCTCGCGACGAACGCACCGGTGATGAGGGCATGACCCCCGCCAACTACAAAATCACTGTTGATTTGCTCAAGAACAAAGCCAAATCGGATGCGATCTTGCTCCACTCCCTGCCCCGTATGGACGAAATCCCTGCTGATGTTGACATTACCCGCTGGTCTCGCTATTGGCAGGAAGCCTTTAACGGTGTTGTCATGCGCATGGCATTGCTGGCATTGGTCAGCGGCAAAATGGAGTAATTCCAAAAATCAGTTATCCCGTTGGGGCACGATAGTGTCGTGCCCCAACGAATATATAAAAGAGGAGAATAATTATGCAATCAGATTTACGAGGGCGAGATTTAATCGGTGACCTTGACTTCACAAAAGAAGAAGTCGACACCATCTTGGATGTAGCTTGGGACTTAAAGCGCAAACGCGCACTTGGTGAATCCCATGCTTATTTGCGCGACAAGACACTGGCGATGCTTTTCTTCTTCTCCAGCACCCGCACACGCGGCTCCTTTGAGTCTGGTATGGCTCAACTGGGTGGACACGCAGCTTTCATCGAAAGCCGCACCACACAAATTTCCCACGGTGATACCGAGACAGAAATGGGAGAAATTTTCGGTCGTTATTTCGACGGCATCGCCATCCGTCACGTGGATTGGGGCATTGGTAACCGTTATTTGAACTTGGTAGCCAGCGCATCCCGCGTTCCTGTGCTCAACATGCAGTGCGAAATTTATCATCCGCACCAATGTTTGGCAGACATTATGACCATCATCGAGAAGAAAGGTCGCAACCTGAAACGCAAGAAAATGGTCGTTTCTTGGGCTTATGCTTCTTCTTACCTGAAACCGATCTCCGTGCCGCAATCCTTGATTTTGCAAATGCCCCGTTTCGGCTTAGATGTAGTTCTCGCGCATCCACCAGAATTTAAACTAATGCCTGAGATCATGGAGCAAGCTAAAGAACAAGCGCGTATCGCTGGTGCTGGTTTTGAAGTCACCGATGATATGGAAGCCGCTTTCAAAGATGCAGATGTCGTTTACGCAAAATCCTGGGGTCCTCTGTTGACCACCCAAGATCCTGCCGAAGGTAAAGCTATCCAAGATAAATACGCGCACTGGATCACCGATCAGCGCAAAATGGATTTGGCGAAACCGGATGCGATTTATATGCACCCGCTTCCAGCTGACCGCGATGTTGAAGTTACCAGTGAAGTTATGGATGGCCCCAACTCGGTTGTCTTTGACCAGGCTGAAAACCGTATGCACGCGCAGAAAGCCGTTATGGCTTTGACGATGAGGTAGGAAATGGCAGAAAAAAAAGTCGCTGTTGTCGCAGTTGGCGGAAACGCCCTTATTGTTGACAAAACAAGAAAATCTATTCCTGATCAATTTGACGCCATCAAAGAGACGATGGGTCATATTGCCGGGATGATCGAAGACGGTTGGGACGTTGTCATCACGCATGGTAATGGTCCACAAGTTGGATTTATCCTTCGTCGTTCCGAGCTTGCTGCTGGTGAGTTACATCCCGTTCCTATGGATTACGCTGGTGCAGATACACAAGGCGCCATTGGTTATATGGGGCAAAAAGCCCTGCGTAACGAATTCAAGAAACGTGGCATTAACAAACAAGCAGTTACCGTTGTAACGCAAGTTGAAGTCAGCGCAGATGACCCTGCGTTTGAGAAACCAGCCAAACCGGTTGGCTCTTTTCTTGACGAGGAAACTGCAAAAGAGCGTATGGCATTAGGACAGGATTTTGTTGAAGATGCTGGGCGCGGTTGGCGGCGTGTTGTTCCCTCACCCTTGCCCATGAATATTGTTGAGGTGGATGCCATCAAAGGACTGATCGAAGGCGGCTTCTCCGTTATCGCAGTTGGTGGCGGTGGTATTCCTGTTGTCGAGAAAGAAAATGGCGATCTGCGCGGCGTTGAAGCCGTTATCGACAAAGATTTTGCCTCTGGTTTATTGGCGAATAATATCAACGCAGATTTGCTCATCATTTCTACTGCGGTTGAAAAAATCGCCATCAACTTTGGCAAAGACAACGAAGAATGGCTCGATGAAATGACCGTCGCTGAAGCCGAGAAATATATCGAAGAAGGTCACTTTGCCCCCGGCAGTATGCTTCCTAAAGTTCAGGCAATTGTCAAATTCCTGAAAGAAGGTGGCAAAAAAGCCCTCGTTACCGATCCTCCGAATATTCAACGTGCTTTGAACGGTGAAACCGGCACCTGGATTGTTCCGTAGTTTCCTTTCTTATAGGGGCGGGTCTGAGACCCGCCCCTACCTATATATGAAACGCCTCCTCGCTTTCATAAAATCCCCGCCTTTTATCCTCGCAGCCATTACCGCGCTTGCTTATGGTATTCTCGCGCCCCAACTTGGCTTCTACTGGGATGATCTCCCCATCGGCTGGATTCGCTATCAACTTGGCGCAGAAGCTCTCACTCGTTATTTCTCTACCAATCGCCCTGTGGTTGGCATCCTATATCAAAGCCTCACGTCATTCCTGCCTTATAAACCTTTTGCCTGGCAAATCCTTGCCCTCGTTCTCCGTTGGCTAAGTGGCGTTCTTGTCTGGAAAATTTTCTTTCAACTTTTCCCTCGTCAGAAAACGCTCCCCCTCATGGCGAGCTTACTATTCCTTCTTTATCCCGGATTTAACCAACAATTCGTTTCTTTTGTTTATAGCTCTCATTTTTTTGCACTTATTTTCTTTCTTTTCTCTCTCTTTGCCATGCTTAAATCTTTTGAGCAGACGCGTTTCTCAAAGTTCTGGGCAATTCTTGGGATGCTTTCTTCTGCCGCGAATTTATTCCTTGGGGAATATTTTTTCCTTTTGGAATTGCTCCGCATCCCGATTGCATGGATTATGCTCGAAAATATAGCTGAATTCAAAGAGCGGATACGCCGCATGTTTTTAACTTGCCTCCCTTATTTCATCATCTTCCTCGCCGCCATCATCGGACGTATCTTCTTTATCATCAACGAGACCTATGAATATAGCCTTCTCTCTGAATTACGGATCGCGCCCCTCTTGACTCTCTGGAATTTGACCAAAACGATTCTTCTGAGCTTGTGGACAACGCTCATTGCCGCATGGGGGCAAGCATTTATCCCACCCGATTTTGAATTGCAGGGCAAAGTTACGATCACTATTTATCTTGGCATTATTTTCATTTCTTTTATGCTAGCCTTCTTTGCTCTTTACAAAAATACACGAGAAGAAGCAAACGATAATAAGATAGAAAGTGGTATTAGAAGCCGATTATTCACCCTTGGGCTTTTTTCCGCTCTCTTGGCGGGCATCCCTTTCTGGCTGACGGGGTTACCCGTCTCTTTAGGATTTCCTGCAAATAGAGCGACATTGCCCTTTATTCTGGGAAGCGTTTTAATTCTTCTCGGTCTAATTTCTTTAATTCCTCGCCGAAATCTGCGTATAGCCTTTTTCGCTCTTTTAATCGCATTCTCTGCGGGTAGGCAGTTCCTCTGGGCAGATGAGTTTCGACGAGATTGGAAGGTGCAGAAAAATCTCTTTTGGCAGATGTCTTGGCGCATCCCTGACTTGGAAGAAAATACAACTATTTTGCTTAACGAAGGCGCACTCAAATTTTATGCCGATAATTCTCTGAGTGCACCCCTCAACTGGATTTACGCGCCAGAGACCAACGCAGAAGAAATTCCCTATATGCTCTTTTATCCGCGCACGCGCTTTGGCGTGGATGGAGAAAAACTTGAAGCAGATATGCCTCTTGAACATAATTTTATTGCTGGAGAATTTAACGGCAATACCTCGCAGATGCTTTTGATTAATTTCTCTCCGCCGGGATGTCTCCACATCGTTGATCCTGAGATTGATTCTGAAAATAAATTTATCGCAGACCTTCTTTTGCGAGATGCTGCATCTTTTTCTCGTCCTGAGTTGATTTTGGTAGATGGTGAACCAGTTTTGCCAGAAATCTATGCCCCTGAACCCAAGCATGGGTGGTGCTACTACTTCCAGAAAGCAGATTTAGCTCGGCAGCGCGGTGATTGGGCGCAGGTAGTTTCTCTAGGCAAGAAAGCTTTCGCTTCTGGAGACCATCCCAATGACCCAACGGAGAATTTCGTCTTTATCGAGGCTTATGCTCACACAAATGATTGGGAAAACGCCGGGCAACTATCCACAAGTGCGAAGCGGGTTTCTCCATCCTATATGAAGCCTTTGCTTTGTCCTCTGTGGGAGCGTATAGCTGCGGAAACATCCAATAGTCCAGAAAAAGAGGAAGTTTTGTCGCTTGTCATGGCTGATTTAGGTTGTAAGTAATTTTCCTTTGCATGTCTTTTCCTTTATAATGACGCTAACTTTTGAAGGAGGTAGCTTTATAAGAACAGTTTTGCCAGAAGCTTGTTGAAATTTCAAACCTATTTAGTAAGGAGTAGAAATGAATAAGAAAGTTTTGTGGATTTTTAGTGTTCTAACGATTGCAGCTTTTGTGCTTTCCGCTTGTGGCGGTGGTGCAGCAGCCCCCGAAGAAGCACCGGCAGCAGAAGAAGCTCCCGCAGCCGAAGAGGCTCCCGCTGCAGAAGAAGCTCCCGCTGAAGAGGGTGCTTATCAAATTCCGACCGTTGAAGATGGCAAATATAATGTTGCTTTCGTCTATGTTGGACCCCATGATGATGGTGGTTGGACACAGGCTCACGATGTTGGTCGTATGTGGGTTGAAGAGAACGTAGAAGACGTTCACACAGCTTATGTTGAAATCGTTGCTGAAGGCGCCGATGCAGAGCAGGTTATCCGCTCTTTGGCCCGCAAAGGCTTCGATGTAATCTTCACCACTTCCTTTGGCTACATGGATGCTTCTGAAGTTGTCGCCGATGAGTTCCCTGATATTGACATCATTCACATCAGTGGTTTCAAATCGAATGAAGCCAACTTTGGTAACTTGATGGGCGCGATGGAAGATATGAAATATCTCGCCGGCATGTTAGCTGGCTCCCGCGCAAAAGTGGATGGCAACCCCAAACTGGGTTATATTGCCACTTTCCCCATCCCCGAAGAACTTCGCTTGGGTAATGCTTTTGCTTTGGGCGCACAGAAAACCTGCCCCGAATGTACAGTTGACGTTCGCTGGATCTTCACCTGGCATGATCCTATCCTCGAAAAAGAAGCTTCATCCTCCCTCTTTGATGGTGGCGCACAGGTCGTTATGACTGGTGCTGATACCCCCGCTCCCGCAGAAGTTGCTCCCGAGGGCAAATGGGGCATCACTTATGACTATAGCGGCAACTGTGTTGTAGATGCCTGTCTCACTTCCATGTATTGGAACTGGGGTCCTGTCTATGGTCGTATTGTAGAAGAATCCCGAGCTGGAACCTGGGTTGGCGGTTGGGAATATTTCGATGCTGACACTGGTGCTATGGGCTTGCTTGGCTTTATGGAAGGTGAAGAAATGATGCCTGGCGTAAAAGATCTCCCTGCGGAAGATTTGGCTCTGATCGAAGACACATTGGCTGCCATGTTAGCTGGTGAATTCACCCGCTTCGATGTCTTCAAAGGACCGATCACCGACAATCAGGGCAATGTTGTCCTCGAAGATGGTGTCAGCCTTGAACAGATCGATCTTGACGGCTTTGCTCAATTCGGTGTTCCTTGCGAAACCTGTATGTACTGGTGGAACGAGAACATTACTGCTGAATTGCCGGAACTTGACTAGTTGTTGAATGATGAAGAGGCGGCTCTATGAAGGGTCGCCTCTTCATTTTTATGCAGAAGACCCGAAAGATTTTCATCGTTCGCCATAAAATCAAAGAGTATGCTTCCAAAGGCTTGATGGAAAAAACGCTCTAATAAAACCTTTCGGGTTTCTTGTTGAAAGAAAAGTGAATTTTCTGCTGAGCTCATAAGTCCGTTATCGGGCTTGTTATTTGAGCAGAGATTTCAATCTCGCAAAGAATTAGAACCTTGTAACTTGCCACTTCTAACTCAATAAAGGAGCTTTGCCTATGACTTCATCTCCTCCCCCAAATGCCGTTGAAATGAAAGATATTGTTATTCGTTTCCCTGGTGTGTTGGCGAACGATCATGTAAATCTCACGCTAAAACATGGAGAAATTCATGCGCTTTTAGGTGAGAATGGTGCAGGAAAAAGCACGCTAATGAATGCCTTAGCGGGGCTTTATAAACCTGTTTCCGGGGTTATGAAGGTGCATGGAGAAGAGGTTAACTTTAGCTCGCCTAAAGATGCCATCGCCAAGGGAATTGGGATGGTTCACCAGCATTTTATGCTGGTACCAACTCAAACGGTGACAGAGAATATCTTGCTTGGTTTAGACGAACCCAAGTTCTTCATGGATTTAGCTAAATATGACCAGAAAATTCGTGACTTGCAGGATCAATTTGGCCTACGTGTTGACCCTACAGCTTTGATATGGCAATTGTCTGTGGGTGAGCAACAGCGTGTGGAGATTTTGAAAACACTCTATCGCGGTGCAGATATCCTTATTATGGATGAACCGACAGCTGTGCTGGCTCCACAGGAAATTGATGAGTTAATGAATACGATGCGGTCGATGACAGAGCAGGGCAAGTCGATCATTTTCATTAGTCATAAACTCAATGAAGTAACCGCTGTTGCTGATCGCCTTACTGTACTTCGTAAAGGTGTGGCAACGGCGGAAGGGATTGATGTTGAAGGACTTACGGGTGAGAAATTAGCCGAATTAATGGTTGGCCGTAAAGTCATCTTCAGTGTGGAAAAGAAGGCTCAAGAACCAGGTGCCGTAGTTCTTGATGTACGTGAAGTGAGTGCTGAGAATAATAAAGGTGTTCGCGCGCTTAATAAACTCTCGTTAGATGTGCGCGAAGGTGAAATTCTGGGCATTGCCGGTGTTGCAGGGAATGGACAAAGCGAATTGGCAGAGGTAATAACCGGGATGCGCGGCTGTGAGGGCAGTATTCTGATCAACGGAGAAGATGTGTCCAACCAGGAGCCAAGTGCGGCTATCGCGCGAGGCGTTGCTCATGTCCCGGAAGACAGAACCGGCGTTGGCTCTGCTCCAAATATGACCATCACCGAAAACACGATCATGAAAAATTATCGTGAAAAGCCAATCGGGAATAAATGGAGCATCAATTTTACTGAAGCACGTTCTCATGCACGTGGCCTAAAAGATGCTTACGATATTCTTGCGCCAAATGTGCGGACAATGGCACGTAAACTCTCGGGCGGTAATTTGCAAAAAGTGATCTTGGCGCGTGAAATTACGACGAATCCTAAACTGATGGTTGCGATGCAGCCAACACGCGGTCTCGATGTAGGTGCAATTGAGTCTATTCAGCGTTTGCTACTAGCTCAGCGTGAAGAAGGGACAGCTATTTTGTTGATTTCTGAAGAGTTGGATGAGTTACTTACGCTTAGCGATCGTATTGCTGTTCTACATGAAGGTGAAGTGATGGGCATTCTGGATGCCGAAAACGCAGAAGTAAAAGAAATTGGTCTGATGATGACCGGCATGAAAAGGAGCGATTCATGAATCTCCCCTACACAGTAATTTTTGAAAAACGCACAGCAGACTATCCCAAATGGTTACCGGCAGTAACATCGCTTCTTTCAGTTATCGTCGCTTTTATCATTAGCGGTATTGTCCTGAAAATAATCGGTGGTGATCCTTTGCGGGTTCTGAAATTCTTCTTCACCGCCACATTTGGCTCTTGGGCAGTGTTCTCTGACACGATGGTAAAAGCAACCCCGCTCATTATGGTTGGCTTGGCTTGTGCCGTTGCTTTCAAAATGAAGCTCTGGAATATCGGCGCAGAAGGCCAGTTTTATATGGGTGCTTTCTTCTCAAGTCTGGTCGTCCTTGTCCCGATGGTCAATCTGGAAACCACGCCAAAATTTATCGTTATCGCATTAATGATGATCATGGGCATGATCGGTGGCGCAATTTGGGGCTTTATCCCTGGTTATCTAAAAGCCAAATATCAAGTCAACGAAATTATCATCACCCTCATGCTCAACTATATAGCTCTTTATTGGAATAATTTCTGGATTTTTGATAAGTGGAGCGATGCAGGCTTCCAGATGACTCCTCAATTCGAGAAAATTGCGTGGTTGCCCCGCCTCTCGGACTTGGCAAAAGAGTATAAAGCATTCTCTGGCATTACCCTGCATTTGGGCGTGGTTTTTGGCATTATCGCTGCCATTATCATTTGGTGGATTTTAGAGCGTAGTCATTGGGGCTACGAAATCAAGTTGATCGGTGATAATCCACAAGCAGCGCGTTATGCGGGGCTTAATATCACCAAAAATCTCATTCTCGTGATGATGCTTTCTGGTGCTCTCGCTGGCTTGGCTGGTATGTCTGAGATCAGCGGTGTTGTGCACCGCTTACAAGAAAAAATTTCCCCGGGCTACGGTTTCACAGGCATTATTGTGGCATGGCTGGCAAAACTTAACCCTTTTGCCGTCATCATCGTCTCCATTCTCTTTGGTGCGCTCATTGTTGCCGGTCGTGAAATTCAGCCTTCAGGTTTATCCAATCTCTTGCAAGGCATTATCCTTTTCATGGTCATTAGCAGCGATGTTTTACTGCGCTATAAAATTCGCCTGGTTCGCTTAGAGCAGGAGGCATAAATGAATATAGAAATCATTCTACACGCAGGTTTAGCGACCGGTACGATCCTTCTCTTTGCCGCAATTGGCGAAATCTTTGCCGAACGCTCAGGTATTCTTAATCTCGGAGTCGAAGGCATGATGCTTCTCGGCGCGATGGCGGGATTCAGCACCTCGCTCGCCACAGGAAACGCTTGGGTTGGTTTAATCGTCGCCATGCTAGCAGGTGGGATTTTAAGTCTTGCTCACGGATTAGTGACGATTCACTTCCAGGCAGATCAAGTCGTTAGTGGACTTTCGTTGACCTTTCTTGGCACTGGGCTTGCTCTCGTTTTGGGAGAAGGTCTCACAGGTCAACATCCTCCGACAATTCCCATCGTGGATATTCCCTTGCTCTCCCAAATCCCCTTTCTAGGGCCAGTTCTCTTCTCTGAACATAGTTTATTGGTTTATGTCGGCTATATATTTGCGCCAATGGCAGCCTATTATGTCTACAAAACCCGCCCAGGGATGCACCTCCGCGCGGTTGGTGAAAAACCCTCCGCAGCGGATACGCTCGGTATCAGCGTTTATGGTGTACGTTACTTTTACACTTTCGTTGGCGGGATGCTGGCAGGGCTGGCTGGCGCAACGATCAGCCTTTCCGTTTCCCCGGGTTGGTACAGTACCCAAACTACATCTGGCCAAGGCTGGATAGCAGTTGGGTTGGTCATCTTTGCTCAGTGGAATCCGATCCGGGCAGCTTTTGGCGGTTATCTCTTTGGTATGCTCCGCCGCTTCATCCTTGATCTTCAAGGTCCCGCCCTGCTCTTTGGATTTGCTAACCCGCTCTATGTCAATTCAAATTATGGCTTCTTTCTTCAGATGATGCCTTTCGTTCTAACGATCATTGCTCTTGTTTGGGGCTCTCGTGCAGCAACGAAAAAACGACTTGGTGCACCTGCCGCGCTCGGTGTGCCCTATATTCGTGGGGAGCGAGGATTGTAACTGCAGGGTAAATTCTAGAATTGAAAAAACGCAGAGATCTCAAAAATCTCTGCGTTTTTAGTTTAAACTCCTAAAGCCTTATGACAGTGAGAGCTTGTACATTGAATTGATATGACAAAGAGCCGTAGCAAATAGGGTTGCTTTTTGCTACACTGACAATGGTTGGTTGAATATATTTTTGTGAGATGTAGAGGGATTTTTGCTATGAAAAAACGAATGCAGTTATTTTTTGTTCTTTTGCTATCAGTATCTTTGTTATTTCCATCAAGTAGGGTTTTTAGCCAATTCGGCGATGATGGTTTTGCTGCTGGTATGATAGCTACTTATTTTGAATGGGGAATAGGTCTTGCTGATGCTTTAGACGGAAAAGACGATATAGATACCTTACGAAGTATTCGAGATTCATATCAGCGCAGCTTTGACAATATGGTTACTCAATGGGAAAACAGGCAAGTTTATGACGCTGCCGACATTGTCAAGGTGCTTCGCGGTGGTTTTATGAAATACTTAAATAAGCGCGTGGAGTTAGCCGAGGAGATGGAAGGACAAGCAAACTCTAGCATGCCCCCCGTCGTCTCCACAGTTCTTAGAGATGGGGCAGATGCGGTGGTGAACGAGAATATACCCGCCGAGCCAAACCCTGTTATTGCAAAAATTTTACCGGTTCTTCAAAGGCAAACGAAGCAAAACGCCACCGACCTGCTGTATGGTCGCATCGCAAGCCAAATTCCAGAAAGCGGCGCGGTAATTTCATCCAGTTCACCTTCACAAATATATAATGTAGATGCGGGTCTGCCTCCCTCATCAGCCCCTCCTGTTATCTCACAAGATGGTAATGGAAATGATAGCGATGGGGCAATCAATATCCAGAAACCCTTACAATTTGCAAATAATGGCCTTTATGATGCGACGGTTCGTGCTTTTAGCTATACGCCTGCTGAGGGGGCGACGGCAGGCATGTCCAGTGCTTCTACAGTCGTCTTTCGGGACAGCAACCCTTCAGCCTATTTAGAACTCCCTATAGGCACTTATGTCTTTTGCTACTATTGGGATTTGGGTACAGATACGAATAATGACGGCTATGTTGACTATGCTCATAAAAACACAGGTAACGTGACTTTGACGGCACAATCTACAGATAACATGAACTCAGCACAAGTTGTTACATTGAACCCGGGCAGTATGAATAACCCGAATGGTAAATGTGGGGAGACCGCGCCGCCACCATCGGGAAACGCTGGCGGTCTGACACCGCAAGAGTTGGCAAATCAGGGGACGCATACCTATCGAATAGACTGTCCAACTGAAGAACTCTTGAATTCTGAGGCATGGGTCACAAGCTATAATTTTGTTGCAGGCGGTGCTAATATTGAGGATGAAAATGGCAGCTGGTTTTATAATAAAATTAACGTAAATACTTACTTTTATGATTATTCTGAGATTGATATTCCCATTACCTATACCTTTATTTTTACAAATGCAGGTTTCAATTTGCTTATCACCGGGGCTGAAGATAGTGCGACTTGCACTGGGATAAGGAGATAATCATGCAAAGAATAAAACGATTTATGCTCTTCGTTGCCCTGATTTTTTTGCTCTTTCTTTCTTTGAACTGTAATTTTGTCTCTTCTCTTTTGGGGAATCCTAAACAATTTGAAGACGGTCTGGTTCAAGATTATCATCCTGCTGCTTCACCCGTGTCGCAATATACATTGAGCGTAACGCAACAGGCGCATGTGGATGAGTATGGTTATCCAGACCGCTTTGTGATCTTCTTTTTTGATGAAATGTTGCCTGACGGAGAGATGTTTTCGATGCGGCACGAAAGTTGGTATTATGATGCGCGCGGTTATGAGATCGTTTTTCGGAATGGGGATAAATTCACGGAGAGAAATGGTGAGCCAGTCCAAATCGAGGGTCTGGGGCGCACGGTCTACTCGCCGCAAGAATTCACTGCCGAAATGAATTTAGATGCGCTCCTTAGCATTCGAGGGGAAACCGGATTTTTTGTCAAGAATGTGGATGATAATCTAGTCACAGGAGAACTCATTTTCATCCAAGGATTAGCGGCTGGATTTGAAGATGGTCGTTTGTCTTATGTTGAAACATTGCCTCTAGGTGAAGCATCGGCTTTGACTGAAACACCACCTGTGCTTGAAATATTACCAACACCGCCTCTGGAAGAGAGCTCTGGGGGTTTAACGCCACAAGAGCTAGCGCACCAGGGAACGCATACGTACGAAATAACCTGCACACGGGATGGTGAGACCGTAGATTATAAGGCGGCGGTCCTTACTTTTGAATTTGTTGAAGGCGGTGTGAATTGGACATATGAAGATGAAGGTGAAGATGCCTCTTTTCTTTATCAGGAGGTTGGCATCAATACTTACACAATATTTGAAGATGGAGATAGTAATACAATTGTTTTTACAGATGTAAGCATAGAGGAGCAGTATTCTAATGGTCTCAGTTGCACTTGGCTGAGGCAATAATCAAGCAAAGAAAAAGATAAGATGTCATTTTTGTGAAAGTGTAGACTTCGGGAGTTCTAAGAATCCCGAAGTCTTTTTCTTCTTGAGAAAGCAATGATAAAATACCTCCTGAAATCTTTTGTATAATCAATCTACCAAAGGTGAAAAAATGAATAAATTTCTTGGCTACGAATGCTCTCTTTGTGGAAAAAAATATGCTCCAGAAGAAGTGACTTATACTTGCCCTGCAGACGGCGGAAACTTGAATGTCCTTCTTGACTACGAAGCGATCAAAGAAAAATATCAACCAGACGACATCACTTGTCGTACAGAAACATCCCTTTGGCGATATTTGCCTTTGCTGCCTGTTTCAAATCCCGGAGGGGAAGAGACACCTCTCTATGCCGCTGGGTGGACTCCGACTTATGCTTTGCCAAAATTGGCAGAAAAACTAGGGTTGGATAATCTTTGGCTCAAAGATGAAAGCTCTAACCCCACTGCCTCTTTCAAGGATCGTGCCAGTGCCATTTTGGTCGCACGTGCCAAAGAGATCGGTGCAGAAGTGATTGTAACTGCCTCTACAGGCAACGCAGGCGCAGCCCTCGCAGGGATGTCTGCCGCCGTTGGGCAAAAATCGGTCATCTTTGCGCCCAAAACTGCACCAGTGGCAAAAATTGCCCAACTACTCGTTTTTGGCGCAGAAGTGATGCTTGTGGACGGCACTTATGATGATTCTGTCGAATTAGCAGTCAAAGCTGCGAACGAATTTGGCTGGTATTGCCGCAACACAGGCTATAATCCCTTCACTGTTGAAGGCAAAAAGACTGCTGCCTTTGAGATTTGGGAATGGTCTCTTAAAGCACTTGGAGAAAATGATAAACCTTTGACCGTCTTTGTTTCTGTAGGTGATGGGAATATTATCTCTGGTATTCACAAGGGCTTTAAAGATTTAGAGAAATTAGGTTGGCTAAAACAGATGCCGCGTATTATCGGTGTGCAGGCAGAAGGTTCTGCCGCGATTGCAAACGCGTATAACGCAGGGACTGAAGAAATCGCAGCCATTTCTGCGACAACTTCGGCTGATAGTATTTCTGTAGATATGCCCAGCGATGGCGTTCGTGCGCTTCGTGCTGCTACCGAGACAAATGGACAGTACGTTTTAGTTAATGATGATGCGATCATTGCCTCCATAGCGGAACTTGGTCAGGTTGGCGTTTTTGCGGAACCTGCCGGTGCGACAGCATACGCTGGTTTAGCGGAAGCAATTTCAAAAGGCGTTGTGAATCGGGATGATCCCGTTTTGGTTTTGAATACAGGTAGCGGTCTCAAGGATGTGAACGCCGCGCTAAAAGCTGTCAGCGAAGCGCCCATCATCGCTCCGACTTTGGAGGCTGTTAAAGAAAATCTATGAGAGAAAAATGGAGTACGCCAGCACGTTATCTGACATTAATATTGATAATCATTTTTATTGTCACTTTGGGATGGTATACGCGCCCGATGTTTCAACCTTTGATCATTGGCGGATTGTTTGCTTATATCATGATGCCGCTTGTCAATTTGATGAAGAACCGCTTTGGATTGAAGCATAAGCTGGCTGTAAATTTGGTTTATTTCCTTTCTTTGGGCTTGGTGTTGGCTTCTCCTGTTCTTTTTGTCCCTGAGTTGATTGCGCAAATTCAGGTTTTCTCGAATGATCTGGTGCGAATATATGAAGAGACCTTGCTCTTTTTGAGCGAACCGATTCGCATTGGGACTTTTTTGGTTTTGGATGCGAGCGATTATCTTGGTGAATTGGAAAACTCCGTTCTTGCAGTTATAACGAGTTTGCCAGAACAAGCGCTGCATATTATTGAGAGTACTTCTCGTAATGCGGCCTGGTTTTTTGTGATTATTGTAACAGTTTATTATCTCTTGCTGGATTGGGGAAAATTGCGGGAGTTGCTGATCCGCCAAGCACCAGAAGTATATAGGCGTGAAGCTCGCATGATCTTTTTAGAGATCAAGGAACTCTGGGCCGCCTATTTGCTCAGCCAGATCGCACTGATGTTTATTGTCGGGGTTGTTTTTACCATAGCTTGGCTCGCAATCGGCTTACCCGGAGCATTGATCATTGGTATCTTGGCAGGTATATTGACCATCATCCCCGATCTTGGCCCCTTGATCGCAGCAATTGTGGCCATTGCGGTGGCTTTGCTTGAAGGATCACTTTATTTGCCGCTTTCCAACTTCTGGTTTGGCGTGCTGGTGCTGGTGATCTATATGGTGCTCATTAACCTGAAAAATATCTGGTTACGTCCACGTCTGATGGGGCGTAGTGTTCACTTGCATGAAGGCTTGGTCTTTATTGCCATTATCGTGGCTGTGCTCCTTCAGGGCATTTTGAGCGCAATTGTGATCATTCCCGTAATTGCCTCTACGCTCGTGATCGGGCGTTATCTCAGAGCGGGGATCATGGGTACAGAACCAGAATTACGCGAAGATTTGTTGGAAGCGTGGGAAGCGCAGAAGGAAGAAGAGAAAGAGAAGGTAGCAGAGGAAGATACGGAGCAAGAATAATTCTTTGCCAAAACTTTCTTGAAAGTTGTAGAATAAAAAAGAGCGTGGATGAAATTTCATCCACGCTCTTTCGCTTATAGCTTAATCAAATTTGGCTTTTTCTTCTTTTTCGCCAACTTCATCGGGAACTTCGTTCTGCGCTCCCCATCAAATTGATAGAGTGCATTTGCGACTGCAGCGGCTGTGGGAACTAATCCAATCTCACCAACGCCTTTGGCACCATAAGGGCCTAAGGGGTCTGGTACTTCAACACCGATCACTTCAACGGGGGGCATTTCTTTTGCACGTAAAATACCCATTTTTCGCAAATTCGTGCTGAGCGGAACACCGTTTTCCATCGGTAAGTCTTCGCTAACTGCATAGCCGATCCCCATGTGGACAGCACCCTCAACTTGCCCTTCAAAGAGCATCGGGTTATAAATCTTACCCGCATCGTGGGCGGCGGTCACTTTGTCTATTTGACCGTCATCGTCAATGGAAACGAGTTGTGCTGCATAGCTGTAGGAATAATGGGTAATGGGGTTATCTGTTATCTCAGGTTTGGTCGTAAAATCTACGATCCATTCACCAAAATATTCGTTGCCTACCAAATCAGCAAGGGTATTATTTTCTAGGTCGGTGCTGAGTTTTTTGCAAGCATCCAAAAGTGCGTTTCCAAGCAGGGATGTTGCGCGAGAAGCGGTTGTCATGCCCGCATTTTGGTCAGAAATCGTATCTACGCGTACTTCGATCAAGTCGGGGTGAATACCTGTTTCGTTACAGACCAATTGAGCTGCAATGGTATTTACGCCTTGCCCCATTTCTGTCCAACCATGGTCGATCACAACTTTGTCTGGTGCAACAATCGTTACTAACGCCGATGATTCATCGGGCATGCCATTGCCAATGCCGGTATTTTTCAATCCGCAAGCCAAGCCGGCGTGTTTTGTCTTTTCATATTCACCTTTGATCGCTTCAAGGGCACGTTTGACGCCTACGCCGCCCAGCAAAACCTGACCTGTCGTGGTCATCGAGCCGTCTTCAAGCGCATTATCGTAGCGGAACTGCCATCGGTCGAAACCACCTTGTTCGCAGAGATCGTCAATTGAGCTTTCCATCCCAAATGTGGCTTGGTTGACACCAAACCCACGCATTGCGCCGCAGGGCAAATTATTCGTATAAACTGCAAAGGCTTCAATATCAGTCGCGGGGACATCATATGCCGCAGCCGCGTGGCTGGCGATACGGGTAAGCACTTTTGCCCCAACTGAAGCATAAGCGCCTGTGTCGCCTACAAAACGCGCCTTGATAAAGGTCAGCAGCCCCTCTTTATCACAGCCCAATTCGTAATTCATCCAAACCGGATGCCGTTTCGGGTGCATGATAATTGATTCATCTCTTGTCAGGTGTACTTTGACAGGCAAGCCGAGCAATTTCGCCATCAGCGCGGCGTGTCCTTGCACGGTCAGGTCTTCTTTGCCGCCAAATCCGCCGCCGTTAGGCACTAAAATCACGCGCACTTGCTCTTTTGTCAATCCGAGCAATTTTGCGATCTGGATTTGGTCTTCATAAATTCCCTGACTTTGCGAATAAACTTTTACGCCCTCGCCGTCGGGCATCGCTACTGCTGTTTCGACTTCCATGAATGCGTGCTCGATGCGCTGTGTTTCGTAAACACCCTTTGAGATGAAGGCAGAATTTTTTCTTGCACTTTCCATATCGCCACGCACAAAAACGGGGTGGGATAGGATATTGCCGCCCTCATGCACTTTCGGGGATTCTGGTCTCATTGCCGCGTGCATATCGCTGACAACTTCCAGCGCTTCGTACGTGACCTTTATCTTGCTCATTGCATCACGGGCAATTGCCTCGCTTTCGGCAACTACGCTTGCGATCACATCCCCAAGATAGCGGGTGATTTCACCCTTCTTTAGCATCAGCGGCCAATCTTGTGATATTAAGCCGATAGTACGCTCACCCGGCACATCGTCGGCGGTGAAGATGCGCAGCACGCCTGCCACAGCCTCAGCTTCTCGGGTGTCGATATCCAGTATTTTGGCACGGGGGTATTCGCTAAATTTCAGAGCGCCGTGTACCATCCCCTCGAAGCGGAGGTCATCCGTATATTTATGCTCACCGAGTACCAAATCCTGCGCCTGATATTTGGGATGTCGTGATCCCAATTTTCCGTCGCTGGTTGGCACGGGAATCTCTTTCTCATCCCGAATGGCTTCTGCTGCATAGCCGATTGCGTCAACAACCTTCGTGTAGCCTGTGCAGCGACAAATATGCGGGGTGAGTGCCTGCTTGATCTGGTCTTCTGAAGGCGTTGGGTTTTTCTTGATGAGGGTATCGGCACGCATAACAATGCCGGGCGTACAAAATCCGCATTGAACGCCGCCTTTTTCTGCAAAGGCATTGGCAAAAACTTCGCGCCTATATTCGCCGATACCATCGGGCGTGGTGATCTGTGCCTCGCCAATCTTTTTCATGGGAGTAATGCAAGATAATTTCGATTTTCCATCAATATCGACGGTGCAGGCTCCGCAAGATGCCTGCCCAGAGCAGCCATCCTTTACGGATGTGATATTTTCATGCTCACGCAGGTAGGTTAGTAGAGTGATTTCAGGATCGCCGTTGAATTCTTTTTCCTGACCATTAAGTATAAATTTCATTTCGTACCTCTTTTATGTGGGGAAAGGTCTGACCTATTATAAAGCATTTGGGCGTAAAACAAGAGAGTTTTCTTATAAGAATTCTTGAGTTGAAGAGTAAAGTAATGCTTGTCGGTCAAATGGGATAATTCTCGGCTAGAGTGCGTCGCACCAAAACGATGAGAATCTGCCTGATGGGCAAAAGGCTTGTCGATTAGCATCTTTTTGTCGGAGTTGGTGCGACGCACTCTCTTAAGGCTTACCAAGCGGGTGATACAATCTCGTCAGGGATTGTGTGTTACTCATATCGCAAAGGAATCGACTATGGAATCTTCATCTTATTGGCTACTATTTTTGTCTGCTGCAATTGCAATTAGCATCGCGCCTGGCCCAGATTTGATATACATCATCTCCAAAACCATCGCGCAAGGTCGTAAAATCGGATTTGCATCTTCTTTGGGTGTGAGCAGTGGTGCTTTGGTGCATGTCTTTGCCGCCGCGCTGGGACTTTCTGCCATCCTTGCTACATCTGCGATTGCATTCGGTATTGTTAAATATTTTGGGGTAGTCTATCTGATTTATTTAGGGATAAAGTCATTAAGATCAAAAGGCACAACCTTTGATGCTCCTGACAAAAAAAATAAAGAATCTACTCCGGGCCAGGCTTTTAGACAAGGTGTTCTAATAGATGTGCTCAACCCTAAAGTAGCGATTTTTTTTATGGCTTTTTTGCCACAATTCATTCGTCCTGAGATGGGAAATACTTCCCTTCAACTTATAGGGCTGGGCTTTCTTGTTAATTTGACCGCAATCGTGATTGAGTTTGCTATTGTCCTAACCGCTTCTCAAACGACGACCTTTTTCCTCAAAAATCGTAAATTTTCGATTTGGCTTGATCGTGTTTTAGGCACTGTGCTGATTGCTTTGGCAGTGCGACTGGCGTTAACAGAGAGTCCGAGTGCGGGATGATAAAAGGTAAAAAATGACAGAAATAATCGACTTGAGCCAGGAAATCTACAGCGGGATGCCCGTTTTCTCTCGTTTACCAGAAGTAAAGATCACGATGCATATCTCCCACGAAGAATGGGATGGAATCACCGATAGCGCTATAGAAACTCCTTCTGTCAATAAACTTGAACTTGGCGAACATACCGGCACGCACGTGGATGCGCTCAACCACATGGCGCCTGAATATCGTGAACAATCTATCGACACGATGCCGCTGGAAATGTTCTACACAGAAGGGTTTTGCCTTGATCTCTCCGATAAAGCTTTTGGGGAATTGATCGAAATAGTTGACCTTGAAAAAGCCCTCGCCAAAGCAAATTTAAAAATCAAAGCAGGAGATACTGTTTTGCTTTACACCGATCATTATCGGCGTGCCTTTGGCACAGAGAATTGGGGAAATGGTCCCGGCATCAGCGCATCAGCCGTACGCTGGCTCGGTGAGCAGAAGATTTCTGCCTTTGGCGTGGAGACGATGAACCCTGGCGTGCGCAAAATCTCAAACAAAGAAGTTCACCATATCTGCGGGGAGCTGGGATTCACCCATTACGAGAATATGATCAATCTATATCAACTGCTCGGACGCGGACGTTTTCGTTTTATCGCACTGCCGCTCAAAATTCGCGGCGGGACAGGCTCGCCCGTGCGGGCCGTGGCAGTTTTTGATTTGTGAGAAGTGAGATGAAAAGACCTCCTTGCGGAGGCTTTTTTTAAATGAAGAAACCGATATTCAAAGATTATTTAGATGGGAGATAAAATCAAAAGAGAAAGTAATTAGATTTGATATGCCATTGTTATTTTTATCCAAGAATGCACTGGTGGTCTAAATGATAGAAAAAACTATAGTAATTTCTCTTTCCAGGTTTTAGGCATAATGTTTTCTAACTCAAATTCTGTTCTCATTAGAGAGTAATTGAACTCGGGAATTTGTTGTTTTTTTGCCCAGTCCAGAGTTTTCTCCAAACCATAACGTAGAGGTGTTTTGGCAGAAAATCCTAACAATGACTTCGCTTGGCTATGGGATGAATATGCTATAGCCTTCTCTCCTGGACGTTCTGGATAAAAAATAGGCTCCCCCCTAAAATCGGTCATTTTGATAAGTAAATAAGCTAAATTAACCAATTTTGTCTTCTCATCAGAGCCAATATTTAATATTTTCTCGTTATATTTATCTTCAAAACCTGACTGAACTAAGTAAGGGATTACATCATCAATGTAAGTAAAAGCTCTCACGTGGTTGTCACCCCCATATAAAACAGGTGCCTTTTCATGCAAAAGTAAATTAATAAAAATCCCTACCACTCCCCTATAGGGATCATTTAGATTTATCCTTGGCCCATAAACGTTATGCAAGCGCAAGCTAACCCATTCTAAACCTGTATGACCTCCATAGATGTCAAGCAGTTTCTCCATTTCATATTTTGATAATCCATATGGATCAGTTGGATTGGGAATATGTTTTTCTTTAAAAGGAGCCTTTCTCTTGTTTCCATAAACGGCCATACTTGATGAAAAAACAATTCTTCGAACTCCAAATTTAAGAGAGTGCATTAAAACATTATAGCCACTAATAACATTACGCTTATAACAGGCATCTGGCGCAAATAGACTAACAGACTCTCCAGCTATGGATGCTAAGTGATAAACAATATCAATTCCCTTAAATATCCCAGATTCAATGTTCTCTAAAGAAGCATGGATAAAATTCACGTTGTCTGGTAAATTTTGCCGTTTGCCGGTCGACAAATCATCTATAACAGTAACCTTGTGTTGGTTTTTGATAAGTTCTGAAACGAGATGACTTCCTATAAAACCAGCTCCACCAGTAACTATAATATTCGCCATAGTAAACTCCACTGTTCAATTTTACTAAGTAAATTTCTCGTCTTGTTTAACTAATTCGGAAATATATTGCTTGAAATACAATTTCACCCAATACACTTCTAATCCTTCAACAAGATAGCGAGTAATTTCTGCTTTTTTTGAAAGATAATAAGAGAATATGGAAAAAAAAATGAAACAGATTAATAAAATTGATTCGAGCGAACCAAATTGTTGGTTTCTAACTATAACTAATTGGACAATTAGATAGGCAAGAGATGCAAATGCTCCAAACATAAGACCAATGGCATTACTGTAATTAGCGTGATATGAATGCCACATCCCCCTATCCTTATCTCGGATGCCCTTAGGGATAAGATCTGAGTAGAGCATTGTATCCCAAATATGATAAGGATCTCCATCATAAAAAAACATCTTATATTTATCATCGTCTTTAATTTTGTCTTTTATTTCATCAAGAACCTTTCGATCTTTATGCGCATAACTCTTTGATGATTTTTCAAAATGAAGGAACCAGATTTGATGAATATAATAACCCAATATCAAGGCCAAGGAAATTACTATTGGAACACCTAGAAAATCAGAACCAAAATCTATATCTACTGATGTAAATAGTATATAAAGCACCAGCGATACAGGTAAGCCGGGTAAACCATATCGAAATATTAAGATATCCATTTTTTATCCATCCTTCATTATAAAATCAATATTTTTGTATCGATCAACTATCCACAATTGTACTTCATGCTTTACCCCACAAACCTTTAGAATTACCAAAAGCGGACAAAAAAGCCTCCTGAGATATTCATTCCAGAAAGTTTTTGCTTTTTTGATTCTTCTTTTTCTCTTTCCCTTTATCGATAAAACGCTCACGCATCACTCCTCACTTGTTACTCCCTCATGATATAATTTCGTCCGCAAAACAAAGAAATTATAACCACCATAAAGACTGGTAAATCACTTATGTTCAACCAAGAAACCATCGCCATAGAAGAAAAAATCCGCAGCTATTGCGCTGAAAACGACATTCCCCTTGCCGAGCTAAAATGGCAGCCGATTCCCTTTAACGGGGAGTGGGGCACATCCACGTCATTTTTTCAGACGGCGGCAAATGAAGCAAAAGCTGGCAAAGGTGTCAAAGTCCCGATGCGGGCGCAGGAAATTGCAGAAGCCATGAGAGATGAAATTGGTCTCCCCAAAGGCATCAGCCGAGTCGAGGCTGTGCGGGGTTATCTCAATCTTTATTTCGTCACCGAAGATTTCGCGGAACGCGTCATCGCTGCTATTCTTCAGGAAAAAAGTGATTTTGGGCGTGGTAAGTCGAAAGGCGAGCGTGTCATGGTCGAATACGCGCAGCCGAACACCCATCACTCCTTCCACATCGGGCATTATCGCAACGCCATCCTTGGCGAATCCCTCTCGCGCCTTGTTGAATTTGCGGGTTTTGAAACCATCCGAGCTGCCTATCCCGGCGATATCGGGTTGGGCGTGATTACCGTTTTGTGGATTTACGAAAAATTTTACAAAAGGCAGGAGCCAGATGGCATCCACGAGCGTGGGCAATGGCTGCTCAACCTTTATGTCGAAGCCACCAACATGCTCACCGAAAAAGAAAATGAGACAGATGATGAGCGGATTCTGCGCGAAAAATATGATGCAGAGCGACGTGAAATGTATAGAAAATGGGATGCGGGAGACGAATACATCCGTGACCTGTGGCTTGAGACACGCGAGTGGTCTTTGGATGAGTTGAAAGAGATTTTGCTGCAAATCGGCATCAATATTGATACTTGGTTCTTCGAAAGCGTAGAGGATGAGCCATCGAAAGCCGTTGTGCAAGAACTGATTGATCTCGACATCGCCACCGATGAACGCCCCGAAGGCGGCGCAGTGATCGTCAAAATTGACGAGAAGCTGGGATTGACAAAAGAGAAATATCGCACCAACGTCCTTTTGCGTAACGACGGTACGACTTTATATTTGACCAAAGATTTATCTTTGGCGAAGAAGAAATTTAACGAATTCGGCGTAGACCGTTCCATTTATGTGGTGGATGTGCGCCAATCTATGCACTTTATGCAAGCCTTTGCCATTTTAGGTTTGTGGGGGTTTGAACAGGCAGAAAAATGCTACCATCTTGGCTATGGATTCGTCAGCTTGCCCGGCGGTGCCATGTCTGCCCGTAAAGGACGCGTGGTCATCTTCAAAGACGTAGCAGATGAGGCAATTCGACGTTTTACAGAAACCAGCAAAGAGAAAAACCCGAATCTCTCCGATGAGCAACGTGCCGAAGTCGCAGAAAGTGTCGGTTTAGGCGCACTCGCTTATGCCATGCTCGCTGTAGACAACAGTCGCGACACCATCTTCGATATGGACGTAGCCCTCAGTTTTGAAGGGCGCACGGGACCGTATATCCAGAACGCGCATGTTAGGGCGGCGAGCATTTTGAAGAAATTTAAGGTTGAAGGTTCAAAGTTGAATGTTGAAAAGCTTAAACCTGCAACCTTCAACTTTGAACTCACTTCGCACGAAATAGCATTAATTGAATTATTATCCCGTTTCCCGGCTGTTGTTGAACAGGCCGCGAATGAATATCGCCCGATGATCATGGCGACTTATGCTTACGATCTGGCGAGCGCGTTTCACTCTTTCTACCACGCTGTTTCAGTGCTAAAAGCCGAAACAGATGCAATTCGAGATGCTCGGTTGCGGCTGGTTGCCGCTGCCAAGCAAACTCTCGCCAATGCCTTGGCGCTTTTGGGCATCACAGCCCCAGAAGTGATGTGACGTAGCGGGGAAAGCCCCGTTACGAAAATCAATCGTTCCCGTTATTCTCGCGGGCTGCACAGCTTTGCTCACAGAGCGGCGTTGTGCCAAGAAACTCCACTAAAGCGCAGGAGCTTCTTTGTTGTTGCGTATCTACACAACGAACGAGAGCAAGAGCGGAATTCGATTGAAAATTACATCTTTCAAGGAGTAATATTCAATGTCCCCTATCCGTACCCTCATCATGGGAGCCGCAGGACGCGACTTCCACAACTTCAATACCGTTTTCCGTGGCAATAAGGATTACGAAGTTGTTGCCTTCACTGCTACCCAAATCCCCGACATCGAAGGGCGTGTATATCCCGATGTTTTAGCGGGCGAGCTTTATCCCAAAGGCATTCCCATCCACGATGAAGCGCAACTCGAAGAACTTATCAAAGAATTGGATGTCGAAGAAGTCGTTTTTGCCTATTCAGATGTGCCGCATGAATATGTGATGCACAAGGCTTCGCAAGTCAATGCACTGGGGGCAAACTTCCGCTTATTAGGCGCAAAGCAAACCCAAATCAAGTCCACAAAACCGGTTGTTTCGGTTTGCGCCGTCCGCACGGGATGTGGCAAATCTCAAACAACGCGCCGCGTTTCCCTCATCCTCCGCGATATGGGCTATAAAGTCGCCGCCATTCGCCATCCCATGCCCTACGGTAATTTGGTCGCTCAGGAAGTCCAGCGTTACGCTGACTATGACGACTTGGACGAGTACGAATGCACCATCGAAGAGCGTGAAGAGTACGAACCCCATATCGACAATGGCGTGCTTGTTTTCGCTGGTGTAGATTATGAGAAAATTGTGCGTGCCGCAGAAAAAGAAGTGGATATTATTTTGTGGGACGGCGGAAACAACGACCTGCCCTTCTACGTTTCAGATATGGAGATCGTGGTTGCCGACCCACTTCGACCGGGACATGAATTGACCTTCTACCCCGGCGAGACAAATGCGCGTTCTGCAGATGTTTTCGTGATCAACAAAGTAGATACCGCATCGCCCGATGACGTCATCTTGGTACGCGAAAATTTGCGTAGTCTGAACCCGAACGCGGTCGTCGTTGAAGGCGCATCCCCATTATTTGTGGATGATCCCGCCGCAATTCAAGGCAAACGCGTTTTGGTCGTTGAAGATGGTCCCACCCTGACGCACGGCGGGATGAAATACGGCGCAGGCTACGTTGCCGCTCGTCGTTTCGGCGCGGCTGAGATCGTTGATCCGCGCCCCTTTGCGGTTGGCTCAATAGCTGAAACATTCGAGAAATATCCCGAAACTGGCAATATTCTCCCTGCAATGGGATACGGCGAAGCGCAAACCCGCGACCTAGAAGAAACCATCAACGCCGCCGATGTAGATATGGTCATTATCGGCACGCCCATCGACCTGACGCGCGTCATCAAAATAGATAAACCCTATCAGCGTGTGCGCTATGAGATCCAGGAGATCGGCGTTCCCACACTGGAAGATATTTTGAAAGAGAAGTTTGGGAAGTAGGTTCTAAGAATAGAAAGACTAAATAAAAAACGCCGCGTATTTTCAAAATACGCGGCGTTTTTCTTTGTTGAAATTTAGAAAAAGATTATCTTACCTTCGTAAAGCGAATGAGAATCAAATTCTCTTCACATGATGCCGAAGTGCTAAAACGAACTTCATCCGAGAGGGGTAAACCAGCCTGATCAAAAAGGCGAATATACAAAGACTCACCATCTGATGGAATGGGTGCATCACCCAAAATAAATTCAAATCCAGATCTCCCATACGCTTGACTTATCCCTGAAATAACAAGCTGGTCGACAGTTTTTCCAAGCAAATTTCCTTGAAGTCGAACTTGAACCCCCCAAAGGGGACTTTTATCTGAGTCTTCTATTGTCCCGCCAACACCAAGCCAATTGCAAGCAGTGTCAGAGTGTATTACGGTGCTGCTGATCTTTTGTACCGTTGCTTCAAAGGGCATTTGCGGCGTTGCCGTAGCCGTTGGCGGTTCTGGCGTAAAGGTTTCTGTAAAAAGAACCAAAGGTGTGTTCGTGGGGATAGGGGTAAAAGTCGCGCGTGATGTTGGCGTAATAGAGGGCTGAATAGTGGGGGTTTCTGTCCAAGGGTCGTCCAATTGAAGTGGAGTGATTGTTGCAGAAGGAATAACCACAGGTGGGATAGGTGTATTCGGCGGGAGTGGATTTAGTGCCGTGTAAGGGTTCATGAAAATCAACAAGAAATAAGCCCCAAGACAAGCTGCACCTACCAAAAGAAGAATCGAAAACACATCCAGCATATCAATGCTGAAAGACTTTTTTTCCTCTTCTTCCTCTACAAAGCTATCGTCAGTGTAATCAAAATCTGCCATAAGAAACTCTCCATCAAGAGCAATTTATTTCTCTATTTTACTCGTTTCGCGTGCATTTGCTAACCAATCTAGCAAAGCCTTTTCTTGCAACACCAGCAAAGCATCAGGCGAAAGCGGGCGTTCTGTCTCTTTTTCCAAGACCATGATAATGTGAAAACCAACTTCTGTTTCGATAATATCGCTTGGCAATCCGATCTCCAAAGAAAAGGCGGCATCTTCGATGTTTTTTTCCAATAAATAATTTCGTGGAAACCAGCCCAATTCGCCATTTGTATTCGGGTCATAAGCTGAAGCCAGATCGCCAAATTTTGCACCGCTTTGCAATTTGGACTGAATATCCTCAGCCGTTTCCCGATTATAGAGCAAAATTTGCTGGGCGTGTACCTGTTCGGCGGTACTGGGGAGTTCTGTAAGGATTTTGTCACGCATCCACGCTGCTTCTATTGATTTTCTCAAGGATGATCGGAAGGATTCGTTCGTGTAGTCATGGCTTGCCTGCCAAGCGGATAAATTTTCCTCGCCCCCAATATCTTCCGCTAATGCTGCAACCCGAGCATCTAAGTCGGTATCCTCGAGCGTATATCCTGCATCTGCAGCAGCTTGAGCGAGCAAAAGCTGGTCAATGAGATTTTTTAGAACGCGGTCTCCCGCCTCTTCGACGGAAATAGTTTTCCCTAGTGCGGTCTGCGCATCCTGAAAGCGGAGGAGTTCTGCGTTGAATTCTTCGAGAGAAATTACCTCACCATTCACCGTTGCTGCTGCCGGAACAGATGTAGCAGTGGGTGGGGCAGATGTCGCGGTAGCGGGAGCAAGTGTAGGGGTAGAAGCGCTCTGAGATGCCCCACAAGCGGATAATGTCAGGATGATGAGAAATGCTATTAAAGGGAAGCCAGTTCGGGTATCCAAGAGAAAATAATATCCTTGTGTAGGTAATTAGCGATAGAAGTGCATTGCATTTCTAAAATGCGTTGCACTTCGGGGTATATTGTAAACCCGATGTGCAACGCATCCAAAAGCAGATGCAGCGCACATCTTAGTTGGCTGAAATTATACCGTAAAGCAAAAACCCCATTCGTAGATGAACGGGGTTTTTGAAATCATTTTAGTTTTTGGCTTACATCATGCCGGGCATACCGCCCATGCCTCCAGGAGGCATCGCAGGACCTGCTGCTGCATCAGAAGGAACATCGGTGATGAGGGCTTCGGTGGTCAGGATCATTGCTGCGATGGAAGCTGCGTTTTCGAGGGCGCCACGGGTAACTTTTGCGGGGTCGATAACGCCAGCGGCGATCATGTCTACATATTCGTCGGTAAGGACGTTGTAGCCGACTTTGCTGTCTTCTTCACGTTGGACATTGGCAACGATGACGGAGCCGTCTTTGCCAGCATTTTCAGTGATCTTGCGCATCGGGACGGTGAGTGATTTCTGGACAATGTTGATACCAGTTTGCTCGTCGTCGTTGTCGCCTTTCAGACCTTCGAGGGCAACCATGGCGTTGATGAGAGCTACACCGCCACCGGGGACGATACCTTCTTCAACAGCTGCACGGGTGGCAGAAAGAGCGTCTTCGACGCGGTGTTTCTTCTCTTTAAGCTCGGTTTCGGTAGCTGCACCAACACGGATGATGGCAACGCCGCCGGAGAGTTTGGCGAGACGTTCTTGTAGTTTTTCGCTGTCGTAATCGCTGGTGCTGCGTTCGATTTCGACACGGATCTGCTCGATACGACCTTTAATTTGGTCTGCATCGCCTTTGCCGCTGACAACAGTGGTGTTTTCTTTGTCAGAAACAACTTTTTCGGCTTGGCCGAGATCATCAACGGTAGCGGTTTCGAGGCTGCCACCAGTTTCTTCGGCGATAACGGTCCCGCCGGTCAGAATGGCGATATCTTGCATCATGGCTTTGCGGCGATCACCAAATCCCGGGGCTTTGATAGCGAGAACATTGAGCATACCGCGCAATTTGTTCAAAACGAGGGTGGCGAGAGCTTCGCCATCAATATCTTCAGCGAGAATGACGAGGTCACGTTTGCCGGTCTGGATCATCTTCTCAAGCAAAGGTACGAGGTCTTGAGCGGAGGATATTTTCTTCTCATGAATAAGAATATAAGGATTCTCGATCACGGCTTCCATGCTATCTGCATCGGTGATGAAGTAGGGGGAAAGATAGCCACGATCAAATTGCATACCTTCAACATATTCGGTCTCGAACTGCAAACCTTTTGATTCTTCAACGGTGATAACGCCGTCGTTGCCGACTTTGTCCATCACGTCAGCGATCAATTCGCCGATCATGCGATCTTGAGCGGAGATGGATGCAACATTTGCAATATCTTCTTTGGCGGTGACTTCAACAGCCAAAGCACTGATTTTCTCAGCAACTGCGCGGGATGCTTTTTCGATACCACGTTTCAAGAGCATGGCGTTGGAGCCAGCTGCGAGGGTTTTGAGACCTTCGGTAACAATGGCGTGTGCCAAAACGGTGGATGTGGTTGTGCCATCACCAGCGATGTCGTTGGTTTTGGTGGCAGCTTCCTTTAGAAGCTGTGCACCCATATTCTGGAATGGGTCTTCGAGTTCGATTTCTTTTGCTACGGTCACACCATCGTGGGTGATCGTTGGGGAGCCGAAGCTGCGGTCGAGAGCAACGTTGCGGCCTTTGGGGCCAAGAGTGGTTGCTACTGCATTTGCGAGAACGTCCATGCCTTCTTTAAGGCTACGACGTGCTTCTTCTGAAAATAAAAGTTGTTTTGCTGCCATTGGTAAAGCCTCCAAATAAATTGAATTAGTTTTCGATTATTGCGAGAATTTCATCCTCGCGGAGAATAAGTAAGTCTTTGCCCTCGTGCATAAGTGATGAACCGCCATAACGGGCGAAAAGAACTTTATCGCCAATAACGATATCCATCTCCATGCGCTGACCATTTACATCTCTTAAACCAGGGCCCGCCGCAAGCACAAATCCCCGCTGTGGTTCATCCTTTGCCGTTTCGGGCAAAGCAATTCCACCAGCAGAGAGATCGTCTTTGATCGGTTCCACGACAATACGGTCGCCGAGGGGTTTAAGGGTGATGGTCATCTTGGGTAAATCTTCCTTATTCAACATTTTAGCACCCTAAAGGCTAAGGTGCTAATTTCGTCCCAAATAATACTTGCCCCCATAGCCAACGTCAAGGGATGTTAACGGACTCTTACAAAGTTCTGATGTTTTTAGAGAGTAGAATTAACTTGCCCCCTTTTAATGAACAGGTATGTGAACGAAACACAAATTCCCATTTAGCGAGCATTGTATGATTCGTGATTTGGGCTTGGTTGCCATTTAAAAGTAAGCCACGCCACAAGCGTGACCTACTAAATTTACCGATTACTGAAAACTGGCTACTGCTCCTAGGGCACGCCGAAAACAACCACATAATAACCATAATTATTAAAGAACGCGTAGCCGATTCCCACTTCAGTGTATTGGGTGCTGATCAGGTTTTTATTATGATTGATATCTACTTGGTCGAGCCGCCACCATTCTTTAACTTCTTCCGGCGAAAGGGGTGGGTAGCTGCCATAAACATTTTCCGTCACCTTTGCGCCAGAATATCCAGCAGAAGTTGCACGCGTTTGCGGCGTAGAGCCATCAGAACCTGCATGAACAAAAAGATTATTGCATGCCATATCTTGCGAATGGGATTGGGCAGCTTGCACCAGTTGATCGTTCATCGTGTATGCAGGTAAAGTGTTTTGCGCACGATATGCATTGATCGCAGATAAGACCTCAGCGGGGCGGGCTGTGTCGAGGATAAAGGTACAGGCGGCCTTGCTGGGATCAGGATCACTTCCATTTGCTGGACTTGTTGCAGCTACACTATCCTTTACGTTGAAAATAACCCACAAACGGGAATCATTATCAACCTTCATAATTAAACCATCCGGATTTTTGACGACAAAATTCCCTTGGTATGTTCCTGCTGTATCAGGTGCAATTAAATCTATAGAAATATCTGCTATTTCGCCAGAATTTGTTCGTGGCAGTGGGACAGATTCTGGTGCGCCAAGTGCATTTTCTGAATAGTGACTTAACGTATACCCAGACCACCAAATACAGGTCCCTGTATTCCTGATTTGCCATGTTTTTGTAAAGGCTTGGCCTGCATTCAGATCGCTATTGTCAGGAATGGTTATGTCGCTGACAAAAGCGGCTTCGTTAATACAATCAAGGGCATTTTCAGGGGGAGGAATAGTCGCTGTAGGGACAATTGTAGCTTCGAGCGTTGGGGTCAGCATCTCATCAGACTCTGGCGTAGATGTCGGTTTTGGTGTATTCGTAGCGGGCGAGGTGGTGGCGCTCGGTGTGCTTGTAGTAGACTCAGCTGTTTGTGCTCCACAGGCAGATAGAAGAATAACTGTCAAAAAAATAAAGGGGAGTGTTTTTTTTAGCATTTTATTATCCTAAGAATAGTTTTTTACGAAAAAGGTCTACTTCTAAAGTTTTGCAGTATCAAAAAATATTCATGGATACATAATACTTGTCTTGACAACGAAATCAAGAGGCTTAGAGTACTCTTTGGAAAATGCTTCTAAAGCTCTCTGGGATGTATCACCTGTGGATTTTGGCTTAATCTCGTTATGTTGGCAAAGTCTACACCCCATTTTTATTTCGTGCGTCACTCTCAGCCAGTCGATGGGGTTATACTCTCGAAGAAACGAATTATTGAAGGAGTAAAAATGAGTTTATTAAAAGGGAAGACAGCACTTATCTTTGGCATCGCAAATAAAAATTCAATAGCATGGGGAATTGCGCAAGCTTTTCACCGCGAAGGGGCAACGATTGGTCTTAGCTACGCCGGCGAAATTCTTGAACGTCGTGTAAATCCGCTTGCAGAATCGATCGGCTGTGATTTTGTCGAAGAATGTGATGTCAGCAAAGATGAAGATATTGCAGCCGTTGTTGCCAAAGCCGAAGAGCGTTTCGGGAAAATAGATATTCTTGTTCACTCTATCGGATTTGCGAATCGTGACGAATTGCGGGGACCCTTTTATAACACCAGCCGTGAAGGTTTTCATCTTGCAATGGATATTAGTGTTTATTCTTTTGTTGCTTTATCACGCGCTTTTCAGCCCCTTATGAATCCCGGCGGCGCAATTTTGTCGATGACTTATCACGGTTCAGTTAAAGTAACCCCGAATTATAATGTGATGGGCGTTGCCAAAGCTGCCTTGGAAGCATCTACGCGTTATCTTGCCTATGATTTTGGAAAGCAAAAAGTCCGCGTGAACGCGATTTCGGCAGGACCGATCCGTACTTTGGCGGCAGCGGGCGTGGGTGGTTTTAAAGCCATGTATAAAGCGTTTGAAGAAATGGCTCCGTTAAATGAAAATATCACCATTGAAGATGTTGGGAATGCGGCTGTTTTCCTTAGCTCTAACCTATCTGCTCGAACAACGGGTGAGATTTTCTATGTTGACTCCGGATATAGCATCATGGGCGTACCAGATATAGAGACAATATAAAAGCCAAATCACCAGTATCACGCCGCGAGACAGGTGCGTCTCAGTTTATCATCTCCTAAAAAGGCGTTGAATGTGTGTTTTGTCTATAAAAAAAGTAAAAAAGACCTGACCTTTTAGGTCTTTTTTATGTTAGAATAGTGCGTTGTATCACAACCTATTATTTAGGATATATAGAGGAAATATGCTCTCTCAATATGTTGCTATCGCAATTTTACTTGTTCTTACAACGGCTGTAGCGGTTATCGCGATCACTTTAGGGACTGTTTTTGGCCCGAAACGTGAAACAAAAAGAAAGTCGATGCCCTACGAATCAGGAATGGTACCTGTTGGACCAGGAACGCGCCGCATGCCGGTGCGTTTTTATCTCGTGGCCGTTTTGTTCATTCTTTTTGACATTGAAGTCATCTTCTTCTTGCCGTGGGCAGTTTCCTTCCGTGAATATATTAAAAACGGGATGGGAACTTTTATTTTTATAGAGATGCTTGTCTTTATTGGCATCTTGCTCGTAGGCTATGTCTATGCGTGGAAGAAAGGAGCCTTTGAATGGGAGTAGAAGAAAAACTCGCTGATATGGGCGTAGTAACTACAACGCTCGAAAGTGCTGTTGGGTGGGGACGCACGCGGGCGATGTGGCCGATGCTTTTTGGTTTGGCTTGTTGTGCTATTGAAATGATGGCTGCCCAAGCCTCCGATTATGATATGAGCCGTTTCGGGATGGAGCTTATGCGCCCCAGCCCGCGCCAATCTGATTTGATGATCGTTGCCGGACGCGTGAGTCGAAAAATGGCTCCTGTCTTGCGCCATCTTTACGATCAGATGGCAGAGCCAAAATGGGTTATCGCAATGGGGGATTGTGCATCTTGTGGTGGCGTTTTCAATAATTACGCTGTCGTGCAAGGCGTTGATGAAATTGTTCCTGTTGATATTTACATCTCTGGCTGCCCGCCGCGACCAGAAGCATTGATTGGCGGTGTGATGGCTTTACATGAGAAAGTAGAGAAGCTAAAGATCAGAGACGTATTATAGTAAAGACACTCTAAAATAAAAGACAGAACTATTTATGGATAAAAAACTCCAACCGATCGTTCAAACCTTAGAAAAGGATTTTGGCGCAGAAGCGAGAGAAATATTCGGAGAAGTAGAAGTTGTGCTTTCCTCCGAAAATATTATTGCTGCTGGTCAAAAATTGCGCGATGATTTTGATTTTGCGCTCCTTTCCACAATAACGGCCGTCGATTACTTCCCTGAAGAATCTCCGCGCTTTCATATTGTGTATGTATTCAATTCCCTCAGCAAGAATTTGCAACTCACTTTGCGGGTTCCTGTCGCAGGAGAAAACCCCACGATTCCTACATTGACTGGTGTTTATAAAAACGCTAATTGGCGTGAACGTGAACTCTGGGACATGTTTGGTATCAAGGTTGAAGGACATCCCGACTTGCGTCGCATCCTAATGCCAGATGATTGGGATGGCCACCCCCTGCGTAAAGATTATCCTTTGGGCTATGAAGAGCCGCAATTCACCTTCAATTTTGAAGAAATTGATCTTAGCAAACCAAAAGGAGAGATGTAATGGCTACTCCTTATGCTCTTCCCGAAGTTACCTTAGATCAAATTAAGCACCTTGTTTCTCAACGCGCGCTTGATGGTGAAACCGTCCTCCTTAATATGGGTCCTCAACACCCCAGTACGCATGGTGTTTTGCGACTTTTACTTGAGTTAGATGGCGAAACGATTATTACTTGTGTTCCTGATGTTGGATTTTTACACACAGGTATTGAGAAAAATATGGAATCCAAAACCTATTTGAAAGCCGAAGTGATGACAGATCGCCTCGACTATCTCAATACGGTTGGAAATAACTTTGCCTATTGCTTGGCAGTTGAAAAGATGATTAATGTGGATGTTCCGCCTCGCGCGCAAGCCATCCGCGTTATCCTCGCTGAGCTACAACGTATCGCATCACATCTGATTTGGCTGGCTACCTCTTCGTTGGACGTTGCTGCGATGTCAGTATTCCTTTACGCATTCCGCGAGAGAGAAATTATTCTTGATATTCTTGAGTTGGTTTCTGGCCAACGGATGATGACCACCTATATCCGCCCAGGCGGCCTTTGGCGGGATGTCCCTGTCGAGTTCGATGATGCTGTTCGCAATGTTTTGAACACTTTCCCGAAACGAATTGATGAATATGAAGCCTTGCTAACGAAAAACCCCCTTTTCCTGGACCGCACGTTGGGTATCGGCAAAATGACCGCAGAAGAAGCGATTCAGTGGGGGGTTACGGGATCCACTCTTCGTGGCTCCGGCCCAGATTGGGACTTGAGAAAGAAACGTCCGTACTCAGGCTATGAGCAGTATGATTTTGAAGTCCCCACAGAGACAGAGGGCGATGTTTACGCTCGGTATTTAGTTCGCATTAAAGAAATGCGCGAATCATTGAAGATCATCGAGCAAGCCTTAAATAAACTTCCGCTCGGACCTGTTCGTTCGAATGATCGTAAGATTGTCCCACCCCCACGCTCTGAGATCGGCACAAGCATGGAATCGCTCATTCACCACTTCAAGTTGTGGACAGATGGTTTTGATGTGCCCAAAGGTAGCCTTTATGCCGCAGTCGAATCTCCTCGTGGTGAGCTGGGCGTATTTATTGAAAGTGACGGTGGCCCGAAGCCTTATCGTGTTCACTGGCGAACGCCTTCCTATAATAACCTGGAGGCTTTGCCTGATATGACAGAGGGTCTTTTGATTGCCGATTTGGTTGCAATTATCGGTAGCATTGATATTGTTCTGGGAGATGTGGATCGATGAGCCTAGCTGAAAAATATCCACAAGAAATTGAGAAAATTCTGGCAAAATATCCGCCAGAGCATAAGCGTTCGGCTGTGATGGCATTGCTCTATATGGCACAACGCGAAGAAGGCTATGTCAGCAAAGCAGATAAAGCCGATATTGCCCAAATTTTGGATATGACAACCACCGAAATTTCAGCGATTGTTGGTTTTTACTCTTTGTATCACGACGAAAAAGCCGGACAGTATCGTATTCAAGTTTGCACTGACATTGGTTGTGCGCTTAAAGGTGCAGATCAATATCTTGCCGATCTATGTGAAAAACTGGATGTAAAACCCGGTGAAACCACAGAAGATGGTTTGATTACTATCGAAGAAGTGAAATGCTTGGCAGCTTGCGATAAAGCTCCGATGTTCCAAGTGCAGAGTCCTAAAGGCATCAAATATCACGAAAAGATGACTGTTGACACCACAATGGAGTTGATCGAAGAACTTCGCAAAGATGTGCAGGAGACAAAATAATGGACTATATGCTTCTCCGTCATCGTGATATTCCGAAACTCAACCAGATTGATGTCTTCATGAAAGAAGATGGTTTTGAAGGCCTAAAGAAAGCCCTCAAGATGGATACTGCTGATGTGACCAACGAAGTCAAAGCGGCTGGATTACGCGGTCGTGGCGGCGCAGGTTTTCCCGCTGGCGTGAAATGGTCCTTTATGGACAATAACAACTGGCCCCATTATGTTGTCGCCAACGCCGATGAATCTGAGCCTGGAACTTTCAAAGATCGCGAGATCATGGAAAGCAATCCTTTCCAATTCCTTGAAGGGATAGCAATTGCGTCTTATGCCGTTGGTGCAAACGCAGCTTATATCTATTTGCGTGGTGAATTCTGGGAAGTAGCGCATTTTCTCGATGAAAAGATCGAAGAAATGGAAAAAGCTGGTTTCTTGGGTGAAAATATTCAGGGCACAGATTGTTCCTTGAAAATTTACACCCATCTCGGTGCAGGTGCATATATCTGCGGCGAAGAGACAGCTTTGCTTGAATCAATGGAAGGCAAACGTGGACAACCGCGTGTGCGCCCGCCTTTCCCGCCTTCGCAGGGTTTGTATAATAAACCGACTGTTGTGAACAATGTTGAAACTCTGACAAGTGTTCCCTATATTATTAATAACGGTGCATATGGCTATAGAAAATTTGGCACCGAAAAAAGCCCTGGTACAAAGATTTTCTCCCTTTCGGGAAATGTGAATAAACCGGGCAACTATGAGCTTCCTTTAGGAACTACTTTCCGTGAGTTGATTTTTACACATGGTGGCGGTATTCCTGATGGGAAATCCATCAAGGCGATCATGCCTGCTGGCGCATCCTCTTCGATGGTTGTGGCAAATGATGAAGCCCTCGATACTCCGTTGACTTACGAGGATGTCCCTAATGTCGGCGGCGATCTCGGCTCTGCATCTGTGATAGTAGTGGATGATTCGGTCAGCCTCGACTGGCTCATTAGAAAGACAATGGACTTCTTCCATCACGAATCTTGTGGTAAATGTACCCCTTGCCGTGAAGGATCCTATTGGATGAAAAAGCTCACTGAGCGTATTCATAGCGGCGAAGGGACAGAAGAAGATGTGGCATTGCTCAAAGACGTTGCCACGCAGATGCAAGGTACAACGCTATGCGCTCTCGGCGAATTTTCAACGATGGCTGTTGTGAGTTCCATTGAGCGTTTCCCTGAAGATTTTGCATAATACGAAATACTTAAAGGTATTTTTATGACCAAAGAAGTTACTCTCACGATTGATGGAAAAGAAGTAAGCGTTCCCGCTGGTAGTTTGGTGGTGGATGCTGCCAAAAAAGCTGGAATTGATATTCCTGTCTTCTGTTACCATCCTAAAATGGAACCGGTTGGCATGTGCCGCCAGTGTCTCGTTGAAATCGGCAGACCCGCTTTTGACCGTGCGACTGGTGAAGCAGTCTTGGAAGAAGATGGTTCCCCCAAGATCAATTGGGGCTGGAAGCTTGAAACATCTTGTACCAACCCCGTTTCAGAAGGAATGGTCGTCAAGACCACCAGCGAAAAAGCTGTCAAAGGGCAAAACGATATGCTCGAATTCCAGCTTTCATCGCACCCCTTGGATTGCCCCGTTTGTGATAAAGGCGGCGAATGTCTCTTGCAGGATTTGACCCTTGCTCATGGAAGTGCGGAAAGTCGTTTCAACTTTAACGAAAAACGTCATTCTGAGAAACATTTCCCGCTTGGCGATTTGATCTGGCTAGATAGAGAACGCTGTATCCAATGTGGACGTTGTGTCCGCTTTCAGGATGAAGTTGTTGGCGAAGCCGTTCTCGGATTTGAAGAGCGTGGTAGCAAAACCCAAATCATGACAACCTCGGATCCTGGCTTTGATTCCGTTTTTGCAGGAAATACCACCGATATTTGTCCTGTGGGTGCGTTAACCACTGCTCAATTCCGTTTTGGTGCGCGACCCTGGGAAATGGAAGCAACTGCCTCTGTCTGTGGCGAATGTCCCGTTGGCTGTAATACTGTTCTCAACACGCGCCGCGATGCAAAAAGCGGTGGCAAGATTATTGTAAAACGTGTTATGCCCCGCCAGAATGAAGCTGTCAACGAAACCTGGATCTGTGATAAAGGTAGGTTTGCTGATTTTAGCGCAGAAGGTCGTCTTCTTGCACCGAAGCCAGAAGAATGGACAGAAGCCGTTGCCAAAGCCGCCGAAAAATTGAGCGCAGCCAAAGGTGACGCTGTCTTTTTGGTTGACGGCAGTCTCTCTAATGAAGAGCTTTTCAATATGAAATCTCTCGCCGATGAAGTTGGTGGCAAAGCACTTTGCTACAGCGAAGTTGGCGGTGGTGCATTGACCACAAAATCTGGTTCTTATAGTAAATCAGGTGCTGGTGATGCGATTTTGGTTATTGGCGGTGATCTTTATGCTGAAGCACCGATCTTTTGGCTGCGTGCAAAACAAGCGGCTGATCGTGGCGCAAAACTAATCGTGGCTACTGAAGCTGAAACCCGTTTAGATGCTTTTGCAACGACAGTTGTGCGTGATGTTAGAAAAGGTTTAGAGATTGCAGAAGAAGTTTTTGCTAATGCTGAAAATACTGTTGTTTTATATAGCGGAGATGATGCTCTTGCGCAATTTTGTGCCGCGCTGAACCCGACCAGCTTGATCGGTGTTTGGGCAGAGGCGAATACACAAGGCGCATGGGAAATGGGCTATGAAGCCATTTCCGATCTCTCTGCATTAAAGGGCAAAACAGTGTACGTTGCTGGAAAAGATGCTTTGGTAGCGTCTGCTGTTGAAGCGGCAGATTTTGTTGTTGCGCAAACTGTATCCATGACGGAGGCAAGTGAAAAGGCGGGCGTGACGCTCGCATCCCAGATTGCTGCAGAAGCTGAGGGGACTTTCACATCTGCTGAACGACGTGTACAACGTTTCTTCTCCGCTGTCCAGCCGATAGGCGATGCCTTGCCCGGTTATGTGATCACGGCGCAAGTTGCCGAGAAAATGGGCGTAACTTTGGATATTGATGCAGAAGATGTTTTTTCAGCTTTTTCTGATTTGAACTATGCAGATTTGGCAAAAGTGAGCGCAGAAGAGAGCCTACTCATTGGCGGCACTTGCTACGAAAATAAGCAGGGTTTGGGCGTAACGCTCCCTGCTAAGGCGTAAAAGGATCTTTTATGGACTCTGCTTTGTTTTGGGAAATGGTCATCAAATCACTGATTTTGATCTTGGTGCTTTTGACGGGGTTTGCCTACCTAACTTATTATGAACGACGCGGATTGGCTCGTATTCAATCTCGTGTGGGACCGAATCGTGCGGGACCTGCGGGACTTTTACAGCCTGTTGCCGATGCGGTTAAGCTGATCTTCAAAGAAGAGTTTATCCCCGGCCAAGCGTACAGACTTGTTTTTATCTTGGCTCCGATTATCACCGTTGTACCGGCTATTTTGATCACAGCGACTGTCCCGTGGGGTGGTATCGTGACAATTGGCGGGCGTGAGGTCATGCTGAGCATTGCAGACGTAAACGTAGGCGTTCTTTATATTATGTCTGTAGCTTCGATTGCGGTCTACGGCATTGTTTTGGGCGGCTGGGCGAGCAATAATAAATACGCCATGATGGGCGGGTTACGCTCTACGGCTCAGATGGTTAGCTACGAATTGGCTATGGGTCTTTCTTTTGTTGGTGTTATTTTGCTAGCAAATTCGATGAGAATGAGCGAGATCGTTGAAGCACAACGTGGATTATGGTTTGTATTTCTGCAACCTGTAGGGGCAGTTGTGTTTTTCTTCGCGACTTTGGCGGAGTTGAATCGCGGTCCCTTCGATATGCCCGAAGCCGAGCAAGAACTTTCTGCTGGTTTTAACGTGGAATATTCCGGAATGAAATTTGCGCTCTTCTTCATGGCTGAATATACGAAGATGGTTTCGATGTCTGCGATCATTGCGACGCTTTTTTGGGGCGGTTATCGCGGCCCTGGTATAGACGTATATTGGTGGTTGGGTCCGATTTATATGTTCGTTAAGATTGTCATTATTCTTGGATTGATGATCTGGGTGCGAGCTTCCTGGCCTCGTATTCGTTATGATCGTCTAATGGATCTGGGTTGGAAGATTTTGCTCCCCCTTGCTTTGGCTTTGGTATTTATTGCTGCGACCGGTATTCTTTTGGAGATGATGTGGCTTGTACCACTTCTTTCCATTGGTGCTGGTGCAATCGCAGTTCATACAATAAATCTTTCTCTAAGGAGGAAGGCAAATGCTCGTTGAGTTGCTCCGTGGTTTAAAGACCACGTTCAAGATGATGATAGCAAAACCGGTTACGATCCAGTATCCGGAAGTGAAGCGACCCGTTCGCCCACGCTATAAAGGTCGTCATGAACTGAAACGTTATGATAATGGTTTAGAAAAGTGCATCGGCTGTGCTCTTTGTGCAGCAGCCTGCCCCGCGGATGCGATCTTTGTGGAAGCCTCAGAGAATACCGATGAAGAACGTTATTCTCCTGGTGACCGCTATGCAAGTACTTACGAGATTAATTTCTTGCGCTGTATCTACTGTGGCTACTGTGAAGATGCTTGTCCAACGGAAGCGATTGTTTTGGAACATGAGTATGATGTCAACTTCACCAGCCGCTTTGAGGCAATTTTTCCCAAAGAAAAGCTGATCGTTCCTGTACCTTCAAATGGGAAAACTACGCCGCAGAAAACAGAACCGGGTACTTTCGACCGTTCTATTCCTGAGATGAAAGATCCGATGGATTATTAGGTGAACTATGACTACTGATCTTATTCTCTTCCTAATTCTTGCTGCTGTAGCGATTGCTACGGCCGTGGGCATGTTACTTAGCCGAAATGCTGTATATTCGGCTTTGTTCCTTGTGCTTAATTTTTCGACTGTCGCTGTTTTTTATCTGCTTTTAGGTGCGCCTTTTATCGCTATCACGCAAGTTACCGTTTATGCGGGTGCGATCATGGTGCTTTTCCTTTTCGTTATCATGCTTTTAGGCACGGATGAGTTGCCTGAGCGGACTGTGCTCCCATGGCAGAAACCAATGGCAGTTTTTCTTGCCGTTGTTTTGATGGTTGAAGGTGTTTACTTGATACTTACCCAAAAAACACCAGGTTTAATTAACAATGCCCCAACTGAAAGCACTGGGAGTCCTCAAGCTATTGGCAATCTTCTTTTTGACCAATACTTACTTCCTTTTGAAGTGACATCTATTTTGCTTTTGGTCGCCATGGTTGGTGCTATTGTGCTGACAAATAAAGAGAAAAAAGGAGGGCAAAGCTAATGGAAGGTGTTTCTGTAAACTATTACATCGGGCTTTCTGCAATCCTCTTCATTATCGGTGTTTTGGGCGTACTCGTACGTCGTAATGCGCTTGTTATCTTTATGTCTATTGAGTTGATGCTAAATGCAGCAAATCTTGCATTCGTCGCTTTCTCCAGCGTAAATAATAGCTTGGATGGACAAATTTTTGTCTTCTTTATTATGACCGTCGCTGCCGCAGAAGTAGCAGTTGGGCTGGCTTTGATCGTTGCTATCTTCCGCACGAAGAAAAGCATTGATGTTGACCAGATCAACTTGTTGAAAGGATAAGCCAATATGAATTTTTCTGAAGCTGCAAATACTGGCTATTTCTTCTTAGCACCTTGGCTCGTTTTCTTTCCCGTGATTGGCTTGTTGTTCAACATGATCTTCGGTGGGAAAATGAGCGAGAAAGCTATCGGAACGGTAGCAAGCCTTGCATCCGGGATGGCTTTCGTCGTCTCGGTTTTGCTGGCATATTCTCTTTCTGCCACACACGGCCATACTGTCACCGTCCCCTTTGCAGAGTGGATTCACATTGGTGAACTCCAACTTGATTGGACTTTCCGTATAGATACCCTCTCTACGGTGATGATGCTCGTCGTATCCGGTGTTGGTACGCTCATCCATATTTATGCCATCGGCTATATGCACGAAGATGTGCGTTTCAAGGATGATGTAAAACGCTTCCGCCGCTTCTTCGTTTTCCTGAACCTTTTCATCGCCATGATGATGATCTTGGTCAGCGGCGATTCCTATCTGATGCTCTTCGTCGGTTGGGAAGGCGTGGGACTTTGCTCCTTCTTGCTGATCGGTTTCTGGTACGATTTCGACACCCTCGGACAAAAAAGCACCGCAAATGCTGAAGCTGGCAAAAAAGCCTTTATCGCCAACCGCGTTGGGGATTTCGGTTTCCTGCTCGCGATCTTCACCACTTTCTGGCATTTCGGCAGCCTCCAATTTGATGCTGTTTTCAAAGCCGCCGAAGCGCACCCGGATCCCATCGTGATCTCGGCGATTACCCTTTTCATGCTCATCGGCGTGACCGGTAAATCTGCTCAAGTTCCGCTCTATGTCTGGCTCCCGGACGCGATGGCTGGCCCTACCCCCGTTTCTGCGCTCATTCATGCAGCCACAATGGTCACGGCTGGCGTTTATTTGGTCGTTCGTTCTGCACCGCTTTATAACTTGGTGCATGGTGCTTCGTATATTGTCGCCATGATCGGCGCGGTCACGGCTCTTTTCGCCGCGACAATTGCTGTTGGGCAATACGATATTAAGAAAGTTTTGGCATATTCCACCATCAGTCAGCTTGGTTTCATGGTCGCTGCTGTTGGTATGGGTGCTTACGTTGCTGGTATTTTCCACCTTGCCACACACGCTTTCTTCAAAGCTTTACTCTTCCTTTCTGCAGGCTCGATTATTCTCGGTATGGAACGTGGACATCATCACCTTGCGCACGGACACGACGATCACGGCGATGCTGATGCCCATCATGATGAGGAAGAAGAAGTTTTCGATCCCGGCGACATGCGCAACATGGGTAATCTCCGCAAACAAATGCCGGTCACTTTCTGGCTTTATATGGCTGGTACGCTGGCCCTTGCAGGTATTTTCCCCTTCGCGGGTTTCTGGTCAAAGGATGAAATTCTGCTAGATGCAAAACTTCACGCTGAGCATTTCCCCGGCGTTTACTGGCTGCTTTCCATTGCCGCATTCCTGACTGCTTTCTATATGGGACGACAGATCTGGATGGTCTTCTTCGGAAAAGAACGCACCGAAGTTGCTAAACATGCCGAAGAAAGTCCTCCTGTAATGACCGTTCCCTTGATGGTTTTAGCTGTACTTGCTGTTTTGGGCGGTGCGATGAATTTGCCTTTTGACGGCTTCCATAACCTTGGGCATTGGCTAGAGCACACGCTTGGTCATGTTGAAGGTTTGCCGCTTGATCTTGGTGTTGCTGGTATTTCCACCATTTTGGCATTGCTTGCAATTTTCTTCTCATGGCTGATTTACGGCAAAAATCCGCTCAAAGATGGGCAGCCAGATCCGCTCAAGAAACCGCTTGGCTTCCTCTTCACGGGCATGGAAAATAAATGGTTTGTCGATGAAGGCTATGGTGCCCTCGTTATTAAACCATTTGAAAAACTGGCTAAATTCCTTTCAGTTACCGTTGATTGGAACTTCTGGCACGATTGGTTCCACGACAGTGTTATCTACGCTGGTTTCAAGGGATTAGCCCGCTTCTTATCTGAGCCCGTCGATATGGGCATTATCAATGCCATCGCCGATAAATTGGCCGACATGACCAAACGCTCATCCGAAGGCTTGAGCCGTCTCCAAAATGGTTTTGTACGCTCTTACGCTCTCTCTGTATTACTCGGCGTAGTTGCGATTTTAGGCTATTTGCTATTCAAATAATATAGCTCTCACAAGAGCAGATTTTAAAGAAAAAAACGAGGACCGACTATGGACTTTGAGCTTCTTCCCAATCTAGTCACATTTTTCCCACTGGTAGGTGTGCTGATTCTTTTCTTCATCAAGCCAGAAAATAAAGTACTCATCCGCTGGGTTTCATTGCTGACAGCTTTAGCAACCTTTGGCATTTCCCTTGTGTTGTTGCAGCAATTTGACGCTAATAATCCTGCCTTGCAGATGGTCACCAACCTGCCTTGGATCACAGTAGCGGATTGGAATATCTCCTACTATATGGGCGTGGATGGATTGAGCATTTTGCTTATCCTCCTGACCACCTTCCTGACCCCGATCTCTCTCCTTTCCACTTGGTCGGCGATCGAAGAACGTGAAAAAGACTTCAACATCTTCTTCCTCATGCTCGAAGTCGGGATGCTCGGCGTATTCATGGCGCAGGATCTCTTCCTCTTCTACGTCTTCTGGGAATTCACCCTTGTCCCGATGTATTTCCTCATCGGTATTTGGGGTGGCCCGCAACGCATCTACGCCTCCATCAAATTCTTCCTCTACACAATGGCTGGCTCCTTGTTGATGCTCCTCGCTATTCTGTGGCTCGGAATCAATCAAGGCACCTTTGCCGTTCCTGATTTGATTGCATTAGGCGGTATCCCCGCTGGCATCCAGACGTGGCTTTTCCTTGCTTTTGCAATTGCTTTTGCGATCAAAGTCCCGATGTGGCCCCTCCACTCCTGGTTGCCCGACGCTCACGTTCAGGCACCCACCGCTGGTTCAGTCATTCTTGCTGGTGTTCTCCTAAAGATGGGTACTTACGGCTTTGTCCGTTTTAATTTGCCTCTCTTTCCTGAAGCGGCGGTCAAATTTGCGCCCATGATGGCTGGTCTTGCTGTTGTCGGTATCATTTATGGCGCGATCGTTTCTTATTACCAGAGAGACATCAAAAAACTGGTTGCTTATTCCTCCATCAGTCACCTTGGCTTCGTGATGCTCGGTCTTTTTGCCCTCAATTCACAAGGTATTCAAGGCGGTATCTTGCAGATGATCAACCACGGTCTTAGCACTGGCGCATTATTTCTCTTGGTCGGTATGATCTACGAACAGACCCACACCCGTAACTTTGATGTTTACGGTGGTTTGTGGAAGATCATGCCTGTTTACGGGACCGTTATGCTCGTCGTGACGCTCTCATCCATGGGCTTGCCCGGACTCAACGGCTTTGTCGGTGAATTCACCATTTTGCTCGGTGCTTGGGGTGCTGGTATGCCCGGTGAAGTATTGGGTTCTTACTGGTATGCTGGTCTTTCCGCCATCGGCGTGATCCTTGCCGCAATCTACATGCTCTACATGTACCAGAAGATATTCCTCGGCCCTGAAGGCTCGATCGTCCAAACCGTCAAAGAGCATGGACACGTTCTCCGAGACCTCAGCGTCCGAGAAATCATTACCATTGTTCCGCTTTTGGTCTTCATTTTCTGGATCGGTCTCTATCCGAAACCTTTCTTTGCGCTAATTGCCCCGACTGTTGACAACCTTGTGAAAGTCTTGCAAGCAGCAATGATGCACTAGAAACAAAGCAAAGTAGCGTAGCCGCTGATTGAGTAGAATGACAGCTTTATCGTCATTCGTATCGAAATCAAGGCGGGGCGATATTATCGTCGTTCTTAGTTTCGATACGGTGAAAAGCATCGCCTACTCAACCGGCGAACGATAAAATGATTTTCTCACTGTAGTTTAGAAGAGAATAATATATGAACCAAGCCGATTTTCAAACACTTTTGCCCGTCATTGTGCTTACCGTCTGGGCAGCGCTTCTCCTTATAGTGGATCTATTCATTGATAAGGAGAAAAAAGGGATTACTGCTATCCTTGCTGCTGTAGGTTTAGCTTTAACGATGGGAATTAGCCTCTCTCAAACAGGGCAGACAAGCCTTGGCTTTAGTGAGATGGTTGTCCTCGATGGGTTTTCAACCTTTGTTAGCATTCTCTTGCTTTTCTCTGGGTTGATGGGTATCTCCATTGCCTATGGCTATCTTAAACGCATGGGCATTGAGCGTGGTGAATACTACTCATTGATCTTATTCAGCATCGTTGGCATGATGTTAATGACACAAGCAGCTGACCTGATCGTGGTTTTCATCGCCCTCGAGTTGCTCTCCATTCCCCTCTATGTTTTAGCTGCCTTTGCGAATACAAACGCTTCCTCTGAAGAATCGGGCATCAAATACTTCCTCTTGGGAGCCTTTTCTGGCAGCTTCGTTGTTTATGGCATTGCCCTTGTCTTTGGCGCAACTGGAACTACAGCCATTGCAGGGATTGCAGCCACAGCCGCTGCTGGCACAGCAAATGTCCCGTTGATGTTGGCTGGTTCTGCGCTGATATTGGTCGGTTTTGGCTTCAAAGTTGCCGCTGTTCCTTTCCAGATGTGGACCCCGGATGTTTATCAGGGTGCACCAACTTCCGTCACCGCTTTTATGGCGGCTGGCGCCAAGATCGCTGGTTTTGCTGCACTAATGCGTGTTTTCTCAACCGCTTTCCCCTCCATCGCTACTGATTTGACACCCGTCCTCGCTGTTCTTGCAGCCCTGACCATGATCGTTGGTAATGTCGCTGCGATTGCACAGAAGAATATCAAGAGAATGTTGGCTTATTCCAGTATCGCTCACGCAGGCTATATCCTAATGGCATTTGTTGCCTTTGGCAACCCCGCCCTCGTGGATGACGCTATCTCTGCTGCCATTTTCTACCTTGTCGCTTATGCTGTGACCAACTTCGGCTCTTGGGCAATCGTTATCTCTCTTGAAGAGAAAGAAGGCAAAGGCTTGGCATTGGATGACTACGCCGGGCTTTGGAGGTCGAATCCGCTGATGGCAGTCGCCATGGCCGTTTTCATGCTCTCTCTCACCGGTATTCCCCCGACATTGGGCTTGATCGGCAAAATTTATCTTTTCCGCGTTGTTGTCGAAGGTGGTTTCATCTGGTTGGCAATTATCGGTGTGCTTACTTCGCTTATTTCTGCTTTCTACTATTTGCGCCTGATTGTCATCATGTTTATGAAAGATGGTGAGCCAAAGACCACGCCTGAAGGCTGGCTTGATCTCACTTGGGGCGCGATGGCAATTGCCACAGTTGTCTTTAGCTTCATCCCCATGTCGCTTTTCGCATGGGCATCCGAAGCCTTGATGAAATAGTATTAGACAAGTAGAAAATCAAACTCTTTTATGCTCCTGCTAAGATTTCTTGGCAGGAGTGTTTTTTTACTGAATACCGAACACTGCCCACTGGATTTCCTATGCTAAAAGCCCTGATATTTGATTTTGACGGTCTTATCCTCGACACCGAGACTCCCGAATTTGACGTTCTCCAAGATATTTATGCTGAATACAATGCAGAACTTTCCATTCAGAAATGGGGACAGATCATCGGTGGGAGCGGCGCAACAGAATTTGATCCGATTCTAGATTTGGAAAATCTCGCAGGTGTGGAAATCCCCCGTGGAGAAATAAAAAAACGCTGGCGCAAGGAAGCAAATGAACGGATCGTTCTTAACCCCATCTTGCCCGGTGTTCTCGAACTTCTTGATGGAGCCAAAGATCGTGCCGTTAAACTGGCGATTGCATCCAGCTCGCCGCACGAGTGGGTGGATACCCACCTTCAACGCCTCGGCATTTTTGACAGATTCGAATATATTGTCTGCGCAGACGATGTAACGCGCACCAAGCCCTCGCCAGAACTATTTTTACTGGCACTGAGCAAGTTGAAATTAAGAGCGGACCAAGCCATCATCTTTGAAGATTCTCCCAATGGTGTGAAAGCAGCTAACTCCGCAGGCATCCCCGTTGTCGTGGTTCCCAATCCGGTTACTTCCCAGTTGAGTTTTTCTGGTGAGTTTATGAGGCTTAATTCCTTATCAGATTTTCTTTTAGGTAAGTTTTTATAGTCTCATCTCTGGTTATTTGGTAGTGCCTTCGTAGAGATTTACAATCCAGGAGATAGCGAGGATTTGCATGGGGACAAGCCCCGCTAGTGCAAAACGCCAGAGCGATGCGCCCATGATAAGTGGTATAAATATTCGCGTTGTGGTAATGACAAAAACAAATAACCAGAGCGTTGAGGGTTTTCTGTATATGGAAAAGAAAATAGCGGAGAGCATTGCCCAAACAATATAAGGGTATATTTTAAAATAAAAAACAGGTAATAAAGCGTTGATTTTTCTTTGAAGCTTGATCAAAAAAGGAATACTAAGTTTTTCAAGATCGTAGTAGTATTCTTTTGTTGTGCCTGGATCATGGAGTTCGCTAGGAAGGGGGAAGGTTTGGATGTGGGTAACGAAGGGACTTAGCCCATCTACTATTTTGATTTCGAGAAGTTTGAAAGTAAGTTCCCAATCATTTGTGATCGAATCGAGTACTGCATCTGTATAGAGCTGCATGATCTCATCATCTGTGTATCCAGCTTTTTTAAGACTTACAGCAGTTTCTATGCTTGTTGGTACATTGCTATTATCTGTTGCTTCTGCCGGATAAATTTCTCTTGCAGCATTGATCTCTTGAATAGCTTCTGAGTTTTGGTTGGAGAAGCTGAGCTTGCTGGCATCTCCAAAATAAATCCAGCCATCATAAAAAACTGCTCCGGCGTAGTTGCTGAGTCCAAAGAAACCATGAAGCTTTTGGTTATGAAGTGCTGATAGGAGTAAGGGGATTATTGCTATGACCAAAGATATGCTAGCAGCATTAATAATGGCTAAAGTTTTTCTCTGTATTTTGAGACTTTTCTCTTTTTTCCAGGTTTTGAGATCAAAAACTTTTATAGCTTCCCAAAGAATAAAAAAGAGACCGATTGGAAGAAGAGTCATGTTTTCTGTTCTGAAAAGCGTTGCCATTGCACCAATTAGCATTGAGACCAAGATACGAAAAAAGGTCGGTTTTCTTAGCGAAGACAGTAGTGCTGTTGTAAATATCAATACTGCTGTCAGATTGATCAAGTCAGACCAGAGGTAGTTTGCATATAGCATAATATCTGGTGTTAGCATGGCAACAAAGCCTGCAAGGAAAGCAACTTTCGTTTTTTGTGTAAGTTGCCATCCAATTTTATAAGCAAGTGGAACACAGGAAATTGCAAAAAGGTGAAGAAGGATTTTCATCCCCCATGGGTTCCTCCCGAAGAGAAAAAGAATAGGTGTGAATAGGAAAGTAGAGCCTATTCCGCGTGCAGCATGTGTGCCATCGAGAGTTCCAAATTTTAGCCAATGGACAGCCCCTGACAAATAGGATGGGGTATCTACATCAAGAATTAGGGGTGTTGTAAGGCTATTAAACAAGTGCAGGATAAGGGTTGCACTTAATAGGACGAGAAGATTTTTGCGGTGATTAGCAGAAGCTTTTGTTGTAGATTCTGATACAGACATGCCCCTCTCTTGGATGAGCAATAAAAGAAGTATGATGCTGCTGAAGAAGGCTATATCAGAGAGGGCTAAAAGAGGAGAGAATAGCCAATTGGGGATAACACGATATTGACTTATAAGCCTAAGCGTTGTGTGCCCTCGGTCTTGACGGTAGGTGCTGATCTCACCTATTTCTTTGCCTAAAAATGCTTCTATTTCCCCGCCTTCATGAAAAGCACTTAGCAGGATAATAACAGGTGTATTTGCTTTAGATTTGAAAGAAATTTTTAGTGGCTGAGAATTTTCTGTCGCAATAATTAACTCGCCATCTCTTTTCCAATTTGCTTCTGAGATTTCATTATCTCTAATTTCTAATACACTTTTATCTGCCTTGACTTCCACTAATTCTATGCGTTCAGTTCCTTCGAGAGATGGAATAATTTCCAGAAGATGATATGCCTCAGGGCTACGATAGAATTTTAAGCTAAATAGAGAGCCGACGATAAGAGCAGAAGCAATAAGAAGATAGAAACGTTTTTTGCCGCTTTTCTCTACTTGCGGTGATATCCATTTTCCAAAGAAAAATAGACCCATAGTATAAAGAGGTGCAAAAAAGAGAAATAACAAGAGCATCTTTATTACTGGTTGCTCCCAGAAGTTAAGTAGGTGATGTCCTGAGCCTAAAAAGATGAGGATACCGAAGATGGCATAAGGAGATAAAGGGATATATTTTTGGAGTGTGTTTTTCATAAATATCTCGGAAGTTTTTTTCGTACAGATCTCATAAAGAAAAAATACAACTTGAAAAAATCTGACTTTGATTATCTAGATAATTACTCTATTCACTTTTTTGAAGTTCAACATCAATAAAACTGCTTAGTTGGGGGATTTTTTTACTGAGCCAAAGATCTGTTTTGCTTGCAAAGTGGAATAGTGGGCCAGATAGAAGGTTCCATTTTTTTAACCCACCTGAAAGCCAATATCGAAATGGGGTGTGAGGAGTTAGCTTATCTATTTTTAGTGATGGATAAAGCTCTTCAAATAAGGCCCTGTCTCGATAAAAAATGATCCAGCATAGGGCTCCATTTGCGCCAGAAAGAGGCCCTGAAGTTTCAAAAGCCCACTCTTTTGCTTGAGGATTATAATTTTCGTGGTGCAGGTACTTTAAGATTATTTTGCTTATCCAACCGTGATATTGGTCAATGATGAAAACTCTACCACCTGGCCTAAGGCATCTTTCGACTTCTTTAAAAAAGGAGACTGTATCGGGAATATGATGTAAGGTATTCAACAAAAAAAGAGACTTTATGCTATTGTCTTCAAAGGGTAGCTTAGTTGCATCCAGCGCTAATTCTATGGTCTCGTAGAGGAGGATATCAGTTGTAATTACCTTAGGGAGTATATCTTTTATGAAACCAGCTCCAGAACCTATTTCAACTGAAATCCCATCTTTGGGACACTTTTTTAGTGAAAGTTCATATTTCTTATAAAATTCACAATAAAGTCTGTATAGGCTCTTTTTTCCTTTTATTTTTTCTCTGAGTCCTTTTGCTCGAATATGGCTGTCAAGATCTATCATCGCCTCTTTCCCATTAGTACTCGGAAAAATCCGATTGTTGTCATGCGGGAAAGTTCTATACCATTGTGAAAACGGCTGATATTTGTTTCTCCATAGGTTCGTGCACGATATTGAACGGGGATATCAATGACACCAAGTGCTAACTCGGATGCTGCAAAAAGCATTTCAAAATCACCAAATGGATCAAAGTCGCCAAATTTATTTCGCCAAAGAATAAATCTTTTATAATCATGAAGTGGATAGAATTTTGTGCCACATAAAGAATCACTAATAGGCAAGCCCAATACCCATGATAAAACTTTGCTAAAAAAGATATTCCCCAAGCGATTTAGAGAGCGCATTGCTTCATTTTCCATTGGATACACAAGGCGGCTGCCGTTAATAAAGTCTCCTAGACCCTGATTATAAGCATTGTAGAAACGCGGCAGCATCTCAGGCGGGGTTGTTAGATCTGCATCCAGTATTGTGACAAGTTCTCCTGTGGCGTTGTCAAAACCAACGCGAACGGCATCGTTTTTCCCTTTACCGGGTTGCTTGAATGCCTTGATGGCAAAAGACTCTCTTGGGTTTTTGACCTGTTCTTGGATACGCTCCCAAGTGTCGTCGGTTGAATTTCCTTCGACAAATATGATTTCGATATCAGTATTGGGAAATTCTGGTATTCTTTTTATCGCATCTTCTATATTCCCGCTTTCATTACGAGCGGGAATAATAATTGACAAGGAAGGGGTGTCTTCTTCAGGGATAATGGGCCGCAATACAACCAACCAGACCAGAGATAATTTTCTTATTAGCGGTATTATGGAAAGGAAGCTATTGAGAAAATCAGAAATAAGAGGAATATAGAAGGGAAGGAAAACAGTAGGTCTTGTGCGGACAATTTCATATTTCGCTAGTTTTGTAAAGGTGTTTAAATCTTTTTCAGTTATATAAACATTAGGTTTGGGGGCTTTACGAATTCCCAACCAACTTGCGAGGTTATAAAAGAATCCAAAAAAGGGATTGTAGATAACAAGGAAGAGGCGTGAATGACGTGAAAGATTCTTGTGCAACTTTTGCAATTGAGCCTGAATATCTGATAGATAATTGAAATTTCCATTGATCAGGAAAGTGTAGCGTTTTTTCTTCTCTTGGCGGTGTTCTTCAATTTCACTGATGTCGTTCACTAATGACTTGGATTGGCATGTGATTGCCTCAAACAATAATCCAGTATCATGTTTTTCCGGTGCAATTTGAACGCATTCATCAGAAAACTCTGTTGTGGTTGATATTTCGGCTCCGATCAACTTGTAGACATATTTTTTCCAATGGCTGCGATATTCTACAGCCCATTTCTTTATGTTTTTTTGTAAGTTCTCTTCCATTTTGCCTGTATTTTCCTTTTCTGGTTTTGATAACCCTATGGATGTGTTTTGCGCCGCCCAATTTTACCCTATTCGAGATGAGTTATATCTTTTTGACGGGGAAGATTTTACGAAAAGCTGCTCCTCGTCATATCTGTTTTTTCTTAAATCCTCAGCAAGCGAAAAAAAAGTGCGCAGCGGTATGCTATCCAGGAAAAGACAAGGTAAAATAGCTTTGTGAAAAAAATCTGATTAGGAGAACATCTATGAATATGAGTCGTTTTGACGGGGTGGATTGGCGGAGCATTATCAAGAAATATCAGCCCGACGCGTGGCGTAGTATTTGGCAAATTGTGAATACTGTTGTACCCTATATTGCGCTTTGGGCGATTATGTTTTGGAGCGTAGGGGTTTCGTATTGGCTCACTTTGTTACTTTCTATCCCCACAGCGGGATTTATGGTGCGTACCTTCATCATTTTCCATGATTGTGGGCACGGCTCTTTCTTCAAATCGAAACACGCAAATTTAATTGTGGGCATTATCACTGGTATTTTGACCTATACGCCATGGCAACTTTGGTGGCACGAACATAATGTTCACCATGCAAATGCGGGTAACCTTGATAAGCGTGGTATTGGTGATGTAGATACCTGGACAGTAGAAGAATATCTTGCCGCTCCCTTTTGGAAAAAAGTTTGGTATCGTATCATGCGCCATCCTTTGGTAATGTTTACAATTGGTGCAATGACTGTTTTTGCAATTGTGAAGCGTATCCCCTTGCCTTCGCATGGTAAAAAGGAACGTGCGAGTATTTGGTGGACAAATCTTGCGTTACTTCTGATTGTTTCAGGGTTGATTTGGTTGGTAGGTTGGAAAACTTACCTGCTTGTGCAATTACCTGTTTTGTTATTTGGTACTTCGGCAGGCGTGTGGATGTTCTACGTGCAGCATAATTACGAAGGCGTTTACTGGGAACGACAAGAAAACTGGGATTTCTATAAAGCTGCAATGAACGGTAGTTCGCTTTATGAGCTACCTGCTATTTTGCAGTGGTTCACAGGGAATATCGGATACCATCATATCCATCATTTGGGATCGCGGATCCCGAACTATAAATTGCAGGAATGCTTTGAAGAGAATCCGCTCTTTCAGGTCAGGTCGCTCAATATTTGGAGTAGCTTGAAGACCTTGCGTTTGCGTTTATGGGATGAATCAAACAAGAAAATGGTTGGCTGGGAAGCCTTGAAGAAATATCACAAAGAAACAAAGATGGCTTAGAACCTGTCCGAAAATTGAGCCAAAGTGCGTTGCACCTAAAACGATGGACACCAGTCTTTTGATGGGCACAGTGCCTAGGACTAGCGTTTCATTTGTTCGAGTTGGTGCGATACACTTCTATTTCTTGGGTAGTTTCTAATGCAAAAAAACGCCGCTGAAATTTCAGCGGCGTTTTTTATAAAATGGGCTCTATTTAGCCTTTTATATACTTTGATCCCGGAACATTACAGATTGGGCATTTTTCAGGGGGCGCACCAAATTCGATATGTCCACAGATAGGGCAGAGGAAAAAGTCTGTGTCGATGTCTTTACCTTCTTTAACAGCTTCAAGAGCCTTTCCATAAAGCTCTGCATGGACTTCTTCAGCTTCGACAGCATATTTGAACATGCGTTTGGCTTTATGTCCTTCAGCTTCGGCCTGTTCAAGCATGGGTGGGTACATGCTTTCGGCTTCATAGGTTTCGCCGTCAATAGCTGCTTGCAGGTTATCCGCAGTAGAGCCAACGCCGTCGAGAGCTTTTAAATGCCCAGCTGCATGAATTTGTTCGGCTTGGGCTGTTAAGCGAAAAAGGCGGGCAATGTTTGCAAAACCATCTTTTTCGGCTTTGGCAGCAAAAGCGGTATATTTTTGGAATGCCTGGCTTTCACCGGCAAAGGCTTCTTTCAGATTTTCAGTTGTTGTGGTCATTTTTATCTCCTTATTTATTGTCTAACTATATCGAAAAGGGGAAAATCAGGCTTGTGGGAGATGTCACTACTTTTATGTGAAAGAACACCTTGTTAAAGATCAGAAAATTATCTTTTTGGTTTCTTTGTGCCTTCCCTGCGCTGCGTATACTTATTCCCCTTGGGCGTTTTCTTTTTTGCCGGGCGCGGCTCGCCACCGCCGGGTGGCAGGAGTTTTGCATTTTCTGTGGCAAGCCAAATAAAGCGCGAATTTCTTTGTGTCCCTGCATAGGCTGGAACTTTGTAGCGCCGCACATGGAAATGGCAACTCATCAAAAGCTGTTCAAATTCTTTGCTTGGCTCAGCCGACCAAATAGCCAGGCATCCCTTGTCGCGGAGCGCGCGCCTGCAATTTTCCATGCCAGCACGCGTATAAAGCTGATCATTTCCCAAATCCGTTATCGCGCTGGGACCATTATCAATATCGAGCAAAACTGCATCGAAGCTGTCTACTGAGTTAGCGAGTAAGAGGTTTATATCGCCAATTTTGATCTCGGTGCGTTCATCTTTCAGAGATTTCCCATTAAGTTCTTTGAGAAAAGTACCGTTCCATTCGACCACTTCGGGCAAAAGCTCACTCACGATCACTTTTCCGTCTGTGCCGAGCATTTCCAGTGTTTGGCGCAGGGTATAGCCCATTCCCAAACCGCCGATCAAGACGCACGACGCTTTGCGGGCAGAAAGATGGGCGCATCCCAAACGTGCCAGTGCCAATTCAGATTCGTGTTGCCTGCTGCTCATTAATTGCTGGCCATTGACCTTGATCGCAAAATCCTGGTCATGCTGATAAAGTCCCATTTCCCCGCCGTCGGGTGTTTTGGTTGTTGTTAATTTAATTTGTGGTTTCATCTCTTTTCCTGATCGGTAGATCTTTGTCTTTGCTCATCTTGCGTTTTAATCTATTTAGCCTGTGCGATAATTCATCTTCCCAGTGGTTTCGCTCGTAATCCTGAAGCTGGCTCACGTTGACCAAACTGAGTGCCCGGTGAGTGGCATCTTCCGCTAAATCGTAATCCCGAGCGCGGTGCTCGTAATATTTTGCCAACTCAACATGAGCGTAAATATGCCCCTCGCCTGCTGCCTGCTCCCACCACCTGACAGCTTCGGCAATATCTCCGCGTCTTCGTTGCAATACTGCCAATCTTTTCACTGCTTTGGCGAAATCCTTTTCCGGGAGTGTCTGCTGTAAGCCATGCTCGTAGAGCTTTGCAGCATCATCCCATTTTTTCATATCTTCAAAAAGCTTGGCGATGGCGATGACATCCAAGCCGTGTTGAACGCTTTTTCCAAAGGGATCGGAGAGCATCGCCGCGGCGTGATTGAGCAGGGCTGCTAGAGAAAGGATATCTATCTCGTTGTGGTAAAAAACGCCTTTTATTGGGGTCGCGTCTTTATCACGGAGATAGTCGAAATATAGATAGGGGATTTCATATCCGGGCACTTCTTCAGATGTGCGCTCCACGCCGAGAATATGTTCTTCTATGGATTGTAGTGCGCGCGAGGTGAGTCTGTCTCTCCACAAGCGGCGTGCGAGATGCAGAAGATCAAGATGCGCATAACCTTCGAAAGGGATGGGCATTGCATGCAATTTATAGCGTGTTTGCAAAAGTGGCGCATCGAAGGATTTGCCATTATAGCTAACGAGAATTTCACAAGGTGCAATGAATTCTGCCAGTGATTCCAGCATGGCTGGCTCTTCAGCGGGGTCGCGCAGGAAGAATTGAGCTAGGACGAATTCACCCCCTTCGAAACGCCCTGCCCCAACCATAAAGGCATATGTGCCTGTGCCGCCTGATAAGCCGCTGGTTTCTGTGTCGAAGAAGAGAAATTTCTCGATGGGCATGTTGCTGATGTGTTCATCTTTAGCCCATTCTGCCAAAACTTTTGGGAAGGCTATCGGGCGCAAAGAGATATGTCCATGCGGATGATTTAGCGGAAAACGTTGCTCGTAAACAAAGCTCTCTCCATAGTGTGTTTGGCGGTAGTCGCCTTTTAACACCTGCTCGATGGGGACACGCGCAGCAAGTTTGGGCTGAGGGCGTTCCGATACTCCCTTTTTTACACCCAGTGCTTTTAGTTTATCTGCGAGGGTTTTTTTTGGCGGTGATTCCATAAATCCTAATAAAATGATTTTCGTTTGATGAGCAGGATGGTGAGCAAGATTAGGTCGAGGAGGAGAGTGAGCAAGTCGGGCAATCCAAACTGGTCGGTAAAAGTCAGGAGGATGTTGACGAGCAATACTGCCAGCGCAAAGAAATAGAAGGGCTTGCGTTTTTTGCTCAAGAGCCAGCCAGAGAGGAGCATTGTGCCCGCGTTGCCCAGCATCATGATGCCAATGATGAGCATGATGGTTTTTTGCTGTGGGGAGGTTTGGTTAAGGCGCAGCAGGGTAAGGATAGCAAGTATTGCCCAAATTAGGGCGTTGAGCGAGAAGAGGCTTTGTGCGAGTTTATGCGGTGTTATTTTCTCTGACATAAATTTAAAGCTCTTTCTTGAAGAAATAACGTTGATGCCCTGGGGGGAAATCGGTTAGTTCGCCAAAGACTTCGTAGCCGTGATCTTTGTAAAAATCAGGAACTTGGAAACTGAAGGTGTCGAGGTAGGCGTGTTTTGCGCCGCGTTGACGGGCTTCTTCTTCGAGCTTGCTAAGGAGCTTATGACCGTGGCCTTGACCGCGTAGCTCGTCTTTGACCCAGAGTAAGTCGACATAGAGCCAGCCCCAATAAATCTCGCCAAGGATGCCGCCAACGATTTCATCGCTTTCGTTTTGGATGGCGTAGCAAAGGCGTTCAAACTTATTGTCGCCAGCTTTTTCTATATTATATGTGGAAAGCCCGCCGCCGATGATACCCCAGGCGGATTCTTCAGGTTTTTCAATGTGAACGAGTTTGTATTCTTTGGTCATTTTTTATTCCTATAATAGCAATTCTAATAAGCCATCTGGGTATAGGGGAAATTTTCCTGCTTGAAAATCAGCGATTGGCATCCATTTTGCTTCAAAGCTCTCACCATTATCTTCTTTGCCGATAATCAGGTCTTTATTATAGAAGCTTTTATCTGCAAAGTCACCTTCATAGACAAAAACCGCTTCATGCCCGGGTTTGTCATAGGCGGTAAAGATATTTTCGAAGGTCTGCACGTAGCGCAAGTTGGCTAGCTCTGCATTTATTTCTTCGCGGAATTCGCGCCGGAGCGCATCGAGGCTGTACTCGCCGAATTCGATCTGCCCACCCAATGGCCGATAGAAGGTCTGTGACCGAGTGGGATCGTAGCCTTCGAAGACGAGAATCGCATCGCCTTTTCGGATGATGCAGATGGTTATGACGCGGATTTGTTTGGGGGGCATTATTTTTCCTAATAATATGATAGCAGCCTAACAGTTTGCATTATTAGCAGTTGCGTGATTATCCTATTGCTCATCTTTACCTGTCGTATCTGTTTTTATGAATTCGCATAAATTCACACCCAAACCAGTAAGCCTAAAATATTCTCCTAAACTTACTCCACTTTTATCGCTATGTGTGCGTGGTTTTATGAGATTTTTTTCAACTAGACCGCGTTCGTGCAATTCAACTAACTCGCTATCTACCAAATCAGATTTTTCAGTTACTATTTTGAGCCATTCATTTGCTGAAGTATTATTCGGTGGCAAAACTGCCTTCTCTTCTGCTAATTGGGAAACGGCTAGTAAAACAAGTACTTCTCCTGAGCTAAGAGAGCGGGCTATTTTCATATATTGTTGTGGAATTGCGCTATCTCGATTTGATATTGTTTCAGACGCAGCTGTAAAAAATATTTGTTTCAGAACGGTAAATCTAGTTTGGTCAGGTACGTCTCCATCAAGAAAATCTAATAATTCTTGTAAACACTCTTTATGCTGGTCGGTGAACAAATAATCGTCTTTTACTTGACCTTTTTCTCGATAAGCATCCCATTCATTCTTAAAAGTCTCAAGAAATCTGCCACTACGTATTCTTTGTAATAGAAAACCAACGGAGCGTAGCCATTCTGTTTTCTCAGATGCAGCAATCCCTGTAATGCCTTCTGCTACGCTCATAATAGTTTGGTCGATAACACTTGAAGTGTCAGGCTCGTTTTTTTGTATAGAAGTGTTTTTGGGTTCTTTTTTCATCATAATAAGTGTTTTTCCTGTCTATTTATTAGCACCAAATTTTGAGACCTGTATTGAGTGTTGCCTTATGAGGACAACAAAGCAATCGCGTCTAACGCGGAAGAAAACCATTAGACCGCTCGCTTTGAAATTGGATGATCGTCATTCAATTCCAGTAAATCCCAAAGATTTCCGTATAGATCTTCAAAGACTGCCACCGTGCCATATTCTTCTTTCTTTGGCTCTCGGATAAATTTTATCCCTTTGGCTTTCATCGCATTATAGTCGCGCCAAAAATCATCGGTGTTCAGGAAGAGAAAAACGCGACCACCAGTTTGATCGCCAATAAAAGCTTCTTGCTCAGGTTTCGATGCTTTCGCCAAGAGAAGTGTCGCACCATTGGTTTTAGGAGGCGCGATGACGACCCAGCGTTTATCCTGTTCGGGTTGGTAAGTATCTTCGAGCAATTCGAAATTCAGTTTTTTGGTATAGAAAGCGATTGCTTCATCATAGTCTCGGACGACTAATGCGATATGTACGATAGATTGTTTCATGGACATTACCTGAGTTCTGTTTAGCAATTTTCGGCGGACTTAAGTCCTGCCTCAGCTCGTGAAAGCCCCTCTGGGGCTAAAAACACCCAGCCCGCAGGGCTTCCATGTACTAAGGAAGGGCTTTTAGCCCGTGTGTATCTGTTGGACATCCATCAGATTATTAGATAATAATCGCAATTAAAAACACGGCGATAAAGACAAAGATCATCACGCCTAAAACAACCGAATAATTCTTTGGCTCAATTTCTCCCCTTTTGTCCATTTTTTTGATTAGTGGGAATAATCGCCAGAAAAAGGATAAAGTTGCGATAGCTAAAGCCAAAAGGCTCATGCGCTGCGTGCTTATATCGGCAAATATGACTATCACTATTAAGAGTAAAAGGAAAATTAATTTTGCTCCGGCCACCCAACTTACAAGATATCTAATGAAGTCATGGAGTTCTGGATATTGCTTTGATTTTTCCCAAGCGGTAAATACGCCAACGGCGTTTGCCATCTTGGAACCAGGGGCGAAATATAGCATTAAAACATTCGCTAGCTCTAATAAAATAAACCCCAGAATTACAATTTTAACGAAGGTCATACTTGCCTTACTCCTAATAAGTTTCAGATGGATATTTTGACTTAGGAAGTTTGGTTCACTTACAATAATTCCAATAATCTATCAGGGTATAAAGGAAGCTGTTCATTTCGAAAGTCAAGAATAGATTTCCACATGGCTTTGAAATCATTACCATTATCTTCTTTACCAATAATTATATCCTTGCTATAGAATGATTCGTCAGCGAAATCGCCTTTGTATATAATGACGATCTCGTGTCCAGAATTTCCCTCAAAGGTGAATGTGTTTTCAAATGTGTTCATGTAGCGCAAATTAATAAGCTCAGCACCAAGTTCTTCTCGGAATTCACGCAGTATTGCCTCCGAACTATGTTCGCCGTACTCAACCCCTCCCCCCAAGGGACGATAGAAGATTTGGTCTTTGACGCGATCATAGCCCTCAAAGACGAGAATGGAATCGCCTTTTCGAATAATGCAGATAGTGATCACACGGATTTGTAGAGAACTCATTAGATTTCCCTTTTCTTTTTATGACTTTCCTAGGATTCTCTACCGTACAAACAGGATAAAAAATCAGTCAAAAGGTTACACTTAGGT
>JABGQT010000143.1 GCA_018648685.1 Anaerolineae bacterium | reverse complement strand
CGGTCGCTTCGCCGAGCATCGCCCAGCGGAAGGCTTCGATCACGCCCGTCATCGGATTGAGGGCATAGAGCAGTTGCAAATTCTCAGGGATAGATGCGGAGGAATATCCGACTGGCGAAAGAAAGAGCCAAAGCTGGGTCATCACGGGGAGAATATATCCGACATCACGATAGAGAACGTTGAGAGCGGAGAGCCAAAGCCCCACGCCGAGCGCGACGAGGAGGGTCAGCACGATGAGCAGGGGAATTGTGAGCATTGCCCATGTGAGCGCGACGTTGTAGTAGATCATCATTCCGATCATGACGAGGAAAGAGATGCCGAAATCGACGACACCACTCAGCACCGATGAAAGCGGAATGACAAGGCGCGGAAAGTAGATTTTCGTAATCAGCCCGCGATTTGTCAACATCGAACGCCCTGACGAGGAGAGTGCTTTCGAAAAAAGCATCCACGGGAGCAGGGCTGTATAGCGGAAGATCGGCCCCGGCACGCCACCCGTATCCATCTGAGCGAGATTGCCAAAGATGAATTGGAGCACGAGCATGTTGACGACGGGGTTGATAATCGCCCAGCTCGCGCCGAGGAGCGTCTGCTTATAACGAACGAGAATATCGCGCCATGTCAGGAAGGTGATTAGCTCACGATAGAGCCAAAGATCACGCAAGTTAAGCGAAATCCAACCCTTCGGCGGGCGGATGGTGAGCATCTCCTTGGGAGGAGTGGGGAGTTTTACTTCAATTTCGGTCATATATTTTTTTACCACAGCACCCTTTCGGGTGTGCTTCGCGAAGAACACAGAGAGCACGGAGTTTTTGAGAAAAGTAAGTTTATAGCGTATTTCTAGCGGCGATTGAGTAGCGGAGCGTATCGAAATCAGAGCGGGTTTACAAGAGAAGGTTTTTTTATAATCCGCTTTGGTTTCGATACGAATGACGGTAGTGCAGTCATTCTACTCAACAGTCGCTGTATATTCTTCGTGTTCCTTCGTGCGCTTTGTGGTTAAAGTTTTTACTAATAACTGAACACTGATTACTGTTTTCTAGCCAGCTTGGCACAAATCATCTTTCGCAGGAACATGTTCTCTGTTTTCTTTATACCACTCGATCGTGCGGCGTAAGCCTTCTTCAAAGCCGACTTTTGCTTCCCAGCCGAGTTTTTCTTTGGCACGGGTCACGTCCAAGCCTCGACGGGGTTGTCCGTTGGGCTTGTCAGTATCCCAAACGAGTTTGCCTTCAAAGCCAGTTAGTTTTTGAATTAATTCAGCCAAATCCTTGATGGGTATCTCATAACCAGAGCCGAGATTGACAGGCTCAGATTCATTATAAGTTTCAGTTGCGGTCACAATGCCATCAGCGGCATCTTCGGCATAGAGAAACTCACGCGTAGGAGAGCCGTCGCCCCAGACAACCAATTCTTTGTCTCCGCGGTCTTGGGCTTCGAGGGCTTTGCGGATGAGGGCGGGGATGACGTGGGAAGTTTCCAAATTGAAATTATCACGCGGTCCATAAAGATTGACGGGGAGCAAATAAATCGAATTAAATCCATATTGCTGACGATATGCTTCTGATTGAACGAGCATCATCTTTTTGGCGAGGCCGTAGGGGGCATTCGTTTCTTCGGGATAACCGATCCACAGATCATCTTCCTTGAAGGGGACAGGTGTAAATTTCGGATACGCGCAGACTGTCCCAATAGCAGTAAATTTGCCCACGCCGCGCTGATAGGCTTGGTGCATTAATTCCACGCCCATCATCAGGTTGTCGTAGAAAAATTCGGCTGGTCGCTCGCGATTTGCGCCGATCCCGCCGACGTTGGCGGCAAGGTGGATGATAACCATATTTGCTGCATCAATCCCTTCTAGTGTTGTGTCGAAAAGGCGAGCAATATCGTTGCTGTCGGCCAAATCATATTCTTCGATGAGCGGGATATAAATATCCGTCGCACCGCGTTCTTTTAATTTTTCAATCACGAAAGAGCCTAAAAAGCCAGCTCCGCCGGTTACGACTACTTTTTTATTTTTCCAAAAAGTTGAAGGTTCAAGGTTTAATGTTGAAGGTTGCTTAGACATCATAGGTTACTCCTGTTTCCCGCACGCGGCGGCTATTTGGTTGATTGTTGAGATATTGAATAAATCTCGATAATTGCTTGCTACAAATTTCAGCCATCTCACGGGTTTTCTCAAAGTCTTCTTCTGAGATATAGCCCTGATCTTTCACGATATAAAGTTGCGCTCGCACTTCTCCAGCCGAGGCTTTTGCGTGCCCTAAATACTTGATGAAAGTTTTTTGTGTGCTACTTTCAAAGCCTTCTGCGATATTCGACATAATCGAAATAGACGCTCGTCTAATTTGGTCTCGCAAACTAAAATCACGAGAAAAAGTTCCAGATTTAGAGAAAGAATAAATCAAATTCGTCAACTCTCTCGAACGTTGCTAAACATCCAATTCTTCAAACCTCTTCGCAGTAGCCATAACCTTAAACCTTCAACATTAAACCTTAAACTCATTGAACAATAAAGCGCGCATTCCGATAACGCCCATCTTGTGGGTCTTTGATCAGCTCGCTTTGCAGTGCATATAAAACTTCTCGCACGCCGTCATCAACGGTCAGGGTTGCTTCAAAACTCAGCTCACGTTTAATCTTCTCAAACGAGACCGTGATATCGCGCATGTCGCCGCCAAAAGTCAAGTCTTTATAGTGAATATGCGTCTCAGGCAGGCGTTTCAGCACCAAGCCTACGATCTCATCTTTCGTCAAATTTCCAGCATCCGTCCCCAAATTGTAAACCTGCCCGCGCACCTTCTCCACCTCCGCATCCAGCCCCAAAATGATGCCGCGCACCACGTCTCGCAGATGCACGAATGAGCGAGAATAGCCGCGCTGGTAAATAATCAACTCTCGTTTTGCGAAGGCTTCCAGCACGAATTGGTTCACGATCAAGTCGAAGCGCGTGCGTGGCGAAATCCCGTATAAGGTCGCTAATCTGAAAATCAGCGGGGCGGGGTCGCCATCTTGCGCCAGTAAAAATTCTTCTGCCGCAATTTTTGTTTCAGCATATAAAGATTGGGGATTAAGTGAATCCGTCTCGTCTACGGGGCGATTATCCTCTGCCAAGCCATAATTGCTATAACTGGATGAAAAGACGAATCGCTCTACACCCAAACTTGCTGATTGCTCATAAACATGCTGCACAGCTTCAACATTGTACCGCCAAGCCGCATCCCGACCAATTGCCTGACATGCGGGAAAACCGACCACTGCCGCGAGATGCACAATCGCATCCGCTTGGGGGTGTCCACGCAGGGAATCCAGGAGGGCGCGGGGCTGGGTCACGTCTGCTTTGACGAATCGAAAGTTGGGATGAGCCATACAGGGAATCAACGATTCCCCGCCGAAGAGCAAAGAGTCTAATACCGTGACTCTGTGTCCAAGCCGTAGCAACTCAGAGGTCAGGAGCGATCCGATATATCCCGCTCCGCCTGTGATGGCGATATGTCTCATCCTTCTTTTCCCATCTTGAGCAAGATCTTCATCCCATTAATCTCTAAAAGCGGCGCAGATTCGTCATCCACAACCGCGATGCCCTCTTCGAGACAAGTCAGCCTGCAAATTTCGGCGACTTCGCCATTTCCGCTGATGCGGACCTTTTGGTAGCCGAGTTCATTGAGGGTGTTGAGGTGTTGCTGCGCGCGCTGTCGGACACGGCGATATAGATTGAAGGATTGCTCGATAAAATCGACGGTGAGCCTGGCGCGCAGGGCGATGCCTTCGGGGGTGATGATATAGCGGAGTTTGCGGCGTTCGGCGCGCGTGACTTTGACATGGCCTTTTTCGATGAGGCGTTTAATATGCCAATTGACCGTCCCGACGGCGACGCCAAGTTGGGTGGCGAGGGAGGCTTGGGTAATATCGGGGTCTTGCTCGATTTGCTCGAGCAGGGTGAGTTCGCGCTGGGTTTCTTTTTGCATGATTTTATAATTCAGTCGCTGAATTATAACTGCGTTTTGGGGTTTTGGGAGGTGGAATTTGGGAATGGTAGAATAAGTATCTAGCATTTCACTTTTCAAAAAGGATGGAGCTAAAGAAAGATGGATCAACAAACACCTCCCTTCAAATGCATTTGGTGTCATCAACAAGAACCACAAGTTGAATTTGATAAAAGCCACGTTATACCTCAATGTGCTGGAAATAATGACTACACTGTCCTCCCTGTTGGCATTGTTTGTAAAAAATGTAACGGGTATTTTGGCTCTAAAGTTGAGCCGCATCTCCTTGATGACCCCTTGTTTCATGTGATAGCAGTAGCTCTAGAACTAACAAATTCAAAGAGCAAAAAACCTTTCAGACAAAAAATATTTGACAAGCAACATCCATCTGAAGAAAGAATAAAAAGACACCTAAGCTTAAAAAGCACACTTAGCTCAAATAAATTATCACTCCAAATATCACACCAAGAAAGCGGAGTCTTATCTCGTCAGTACAACACCCGCGAATTAGCATGGTTGTCTCGAGCAATACATAAAATTGGTTTTGAAGCTATGGCTTGGGATTTTTATGTCAGGAAGAAAAACATACCCATTCCAATTTTTGATAACTCATTTGCCCCAGTGCGTGCATGGGCGAGAGAAGGGCACCCTACAAACTCAATTCGTCCATTACTACGTTTTATGGGGAATAAACCTGCTCCACAACTAGAATATCAGATGTGGATACAGCATGGTCATAAAATTTATTGCTGGCTCAATTTATATGGGGATTGGTATGGCATGAACTTCACATCAAATAGTAACACCATAGATAAACATCTTGCTGAATGGTCTCCGCCAATAGAAAGCAATGACATTTGGGTTATTTCAAATGAAATGATGTCTTTTGACAAATATAAAATTATGCACCAAAGATAAATTAACAACTGAAAAACGGGACTTCGCACGAAGTCCCGTTCAACTTTAATAGTAGAATTTAGAACCAACAAATACAGCACAATCTCAACCATGAGGAATTTTTTAATGAAAAGAAAAATTTTAATATCAGGTGCAGGCACAGGGATCGGACAAGCTACGGCAAAGACATTAGAAGATAAAGGCTATTCTCTGGTCTTACTGGGGAGAAACAAAGAGAATTTGGAAAAAGCGCGTTCCATGCTGGCTGAACCTTCAGCCCATGCGGTCATTTCCGCAGACATCCGCAATGCACAGGAAATCAAAGATGGTTTAGCAGAAGTCAAGCCTGTTCTGCACGGCGTGGTCGCCAATGCTGGTTTGGGCGGCGAGAATCAGTACGGCGAAAATGACCGTTGGCAAGCAATTATTGAAACAAATTTGACGGGAACCTATCAACTCGTTGAAGAAGCCCTACCCTATTTTGCCTCTAAGGAAGATGGCTATCGACATGTCGTCATCATCTCATCCATTTTGGCGCGTTTGGGCGTTCCGCGCTACACAGCATATTGTGCATCGAAAGCGGGCTTGCTGGGATTGATGCGCTCCTGGTCGGTCGAATTGGCGGCACAGAATATTTTGGTCAACGCCATTGCCCCAGGCTGGGTCAGCACCGATATGGCGACAGAGGGCTTGGAGACTTTCGCCAAGAGCGCGGGTAAAAGCTACGAAGAAATTTACCAAGAGCAGATGTCACATGTTTTACTCGGTAAAATGAGCGAACCTGAAGAGATCGGAGAAATGATCGCCTATTTGCTCTCGCAGACATCGATCACGGGGCAAACGCTCGACATCAATAACGGTGCGATCATGCCGGCGTAACAAGACTAGATGACAGCTCTCTCACTGTGCTAAAATCAACGCCAGAAACTAAATGGATAGACAAAATCAGGAGCGGGATATGAGTTCAAAATTCACATCAGAAAATCTGCAAAATATCTTCACCTTCCCCTTTGAGGACGAAAAGTGGAAATCAAAATTCGCTGTAGGTGGCTTGATCGCCTTTGCGAGCATCTTTATCATCCCCATATTTTTAATCAGTGGATATATGTATGAGATCATGCGCCGCATCATCGTCGAGAAAGCTGAGCTATCTCTCCCTGAGTGGAGCGAGAGCGGAGAGTACTTCAAAAATGGTTTGAAGATGGCAGGCGTTGGGCTCGTCTATTCACTTCCTACGATTCTTCTGATGATGCCATACTTCCTGAGTATTCCTTTTTTCGTCTTTGCTGAAAGCGTATCCGAAGAATTTATTTCAGCTTTCTCCATTGCCATGCCGATCACGATGGTGCTGATGCTTCTTGGCTCACTGATTGGCATGATCACCTCCTTTTTCTCGATTGCTGCTATGGGGCATATGATCGCAGAAGATGATTTTCAGGCTGCTTTCCGCATTCGAGAGTGGTGGCCGATCTTTAGCAAGAATATTGGCGGCTACTTGCTGGCGTATATTATCTTGTTGGGAGTATCCTGGGTTGTTAGTTTTGTGCTCCAAATTCTGATGATGACGATCATCTTGTGCGTTGTTTTGCCTTTTATTTGGGTTGTCTTCTATTTTTATCTCGGCATTGTCAGCAGTGTCCTCTTTGCAGAAGCATATAACGAAGGAGTGCAAAAGCTGGCAGATGCTGAGACAGACTTATAAAGGTTTTGAGAGACTTTTGTAGAGAGATATTTTTATGCTATGATGTAAAGAACAATTGAAATAAAGCGCCAAGTTTTGCACTGTTGGATAACTAATATCAAAGGCTTGGAAACATGAGAGCGAAATCCCGATTTAAGGGTTTCGCTTTTTTATTTCCAAAGAAACGCTCATCTTATAGGAGGATAATATGAGGGATGAAAAGAAGAAAAACCAATCTTTCTGGACTACATTGCCGGGGCTATTAACGGGGTGTGCCGCTCTTATAACAGCGATCGGGGGTTGTGTTAGTACAAACCTCTACACCAGAACCAGTAATAGCTGTGGAGGTAACATCTACTTACACACCGCTTCCTGTTATCGTAAGTACATCTACGCCTGTTCCCCCCTTACCAGAAGTAGTTATTGTTCCAACAAATACATCAATCATTCATCCTACAATAACACCCTCCCTGACTTTAATACCATCTATTACTCCTCGCCCTGAATTGTCCATCTCTATTCTTGGTGTATCCAGCGGAAGAACTTATTTTTTGGAGAATTTACGTAATGGGGCTCCTGTATATGCAGACAGAGACTTCCTGTTTACTGAAGTACCATCTTTTTTGATGGATGAAAATTACATAATAACTGCCAATGACGACAAATTTGGAGGAAAAGATTTCGCATATACTTTACGATTTCATGTAAATCAGGAAGTGATCGTTTATGTTGCACATGATGATGATTATTCTAATAAACCTGATTGGCTTAAAAGTTTCTCCGATACGAATAGTGATTTGATTTTTTATGTCGAAAGCAATAGAATTATTCTGAGTTTATATGAAAGAAGCTTTCCAGCAGGCACTATTTCACTTGGGGGGAATGTCAGCTCAAGCGAAACAGAAAACCATGCCATGTATTCAGTTGTAATATCTGAAAAATAGATAAACGGAACTTCGCACGAAACCCGTTTTGCTTAATGCTACAATGAATTTATGAACCGAAAAGAACTCAACAAACAGCAAACAGAACTGCGCCGCGTTATGCTCGAAGGCGATCAGCACGAGAAAGCCATCGCGCTTTTTCTGCACCAGCACGCCATACTCCACTCGGCAAAGATGGCAAATGATCGGATTTGGTCTTACGAAGATGCTATTTTGGATGAACTGGATGATGCGCAGATGCGCCGCATCCCAAAGAATGGGGAACATTCAATTGTCTGGTGCATCTGGCATATCGCCCGGATCGAAGACGTGACAATGAACTTGCTCGTTGCCAACACGGAGCAGATATTTGAAGAGGGAAATTGGCTCACTAAAACGAACTCGAGCATCTCCCACACAGCAAATGCGATGAATTTGGATGAAATTGCCGAACTTAGTACAGGACTCAATGTCGAAGGGTTGCGGGAATATCGCATTGCGGTGGGGCGCAGGACGCGGGATATCGTGAATACGCTCGAGCCGGGTACACTGAAAAAGAAGATTGATCCAGCCCAAATCACGCGCGTCGCGGAGAAATCCCTCGTCCACAAAGATGCGCCCGGCATCCTCGAGTATTGGCGCAAGCGCAATATCGCAGGGTTACTCCTGATGCCTGCTACGCGACATAATCTTGTTCATCTTAATGAAGCGGCTTTGCTCAAAAAAAGCGTTCATAATATGATATAATTTTTATCAACAAATTCATAAAAATTAAATGATCAGGAGAAATAAGATATGAAACGCAAAGCATCAGCAGTATGGAATGGCGGTCTCAAAGGCGGCAAAGGGACGATGTCCAGCGACAGTGGCGTTCTTGCCGATACACAATATTCTTTTAGCACCCGTTTTGAAAATGGCATTGGTACCAACCCCGAAGAATTGATAGCTGCCGCGCACGCAGGCTGTTTTTCTATGGCGCTTTCAGCAGAATTAGAAAAAGCTGAATTAATGGCAGAATCCGTTAGCACAAATGCGACTCTGACCTTTGAGAAAACCGATGCCGGTTTTACAATCACCAAAATTCATTTGGATGTTATAGCCAAAGTCCCCGGTGCAGATGCAGAAGCTTTTGCGAAAATCGCAGAAGGCGCAAAGGGCGGTTGCCCTGTCTCGCGTGTGTTGAATGCTGAAATTACGATGGATGCAAAACTCGCGTAGAAAATAGGTCGACCTGCATAAAAATAAAAAACGACCGAAAGGTCGTTTTTTGTTTAGAAGCCTATCCTAAAATTCACATCTTCAGCGCATAAGACTTGCATTTCACTTTGAAAGTGCGTACCACAAGGGCATAATTGTAAGTCGGGTTAGCAAAGGCAAATTATCCTTGTGAGCCCCGCTGTGCAATGCACAGCTATTTCAACTGTTTTATGGATAAATAAAGCCTACAAAAACGCCTTGCGCCAAGAATCTGACATTTTGAGACGGGATATCGATCATCAGCAAAACCGCATCGTTCCATGCCTCGCCGCGTGCCATCACGGCCAAGGTATTATCATCAAACCAACCCACAGGCTCCACGCGCGCTACTGTATTCAAACCCGATGCCGCCACGAAAGCCGTATCTGCAAACTCTGCAATGATATTCCCGTTCAAATTTCCTACACGTACAACAGAATGAAAATTCGGGATATCCGCCATCTGGAAACCGCTCCCTTCCATCCACGCCAAATATTGATTGTTTGGAGAGAAGGATGCTTCTCCGGCGCCGCGCTGGTCAACAGCATTTTGTAGCGGATAAGAAAGCCCCACCCCCGTTTCGATATTACGGATCGCCATTGACCCTGTGCCTGCTACCGCGCCTTCATCATTTGTGTACGCCAACCATTTTCCGTCCGTCGAGATTGCCGAAGGATTTGCCTCTGCTCCCAAATATTGAGAATTTGTTCCTGTTCGCAAATCAATATATGAGAGCGTCCGACGTGGGTCAAAGACGATATCCCCGCCAATCCCCCACGGGCGTTTGCTATACCAAATCCCGACTGGCATTTCCGCTTCCACATCTACTGCTACAGCGACCAAGCCCCAACCCTCTGTATTATTTTCTGTGTATACAGGTGCTGCGGTTGGCAAAGCGCTTATTGTGCCAGCGTAGAGGTGGCTGATGAGATTTACATCTGCGTATTCAACGCGTGTATAAGCGAGAACAGCCTTTCCGGGCGCGCCAACCATACCCGAAAATTCGGGGACAGAAAGCAAAGTAGAGATTTGCCCATTATGGCTAATTAGCAGAGAATTATTTTGCTCAAAGGAGTAATAAAGAACAGGCAGCCCGCTATTATCGTGTGGAAGAATACTCAATATATGTAGGTTATTTTCGTCTGCATAAGAAACCCCAGGGATATTTACCTGTTGCAGGGTATAGCCTTCACGATCAAAAACGGAGAGGATGCCATCCTTTTCTGTCGTAACGGCTACAGGCAAGCTGGTGGATGAAATCTCTATCTCGGGTAAAGCCTGCGCTTCTTCTTGCGGAGCAAATTCTGGTGTCATCGGTTGTGGCTCTATGGGGATCGAAGAAAAGAAGGAACAAGCAAAGCTAAAGAATAAAGCTATGCCAAGATAAAGTCGGTAGTCATTCTTCATGAGTTTTTCCTCCACGTTTTTCAAAGAACAAAAAATCTTTTCCCACCCTGCCTCGTTTAGCTGTCTGAATGATTTTAGTTTATTCTCCCGTGTCTAAACGCTTAATCGTCGCGGCAGGGTTTGCCCAAGCATTTTCTGCTCCCGCTGGGAGAGTTTTCTCCTCGCGGCTTTTGTTGACCAAATGCTTGACCATCACGGTCTTTAGTTGTGTAGGTCTGGCACCGAAATCTTCGAGAATGGGTTCTATCCACGCATGATGGGAACGCACACATATATAGACAGCGCGGGCACGTCTGTTAGGAAAATTCGCCAAAAGGTGGAATAAGTTCTCAAGCAGATGCTCTGCGTTCGGGTGGATCAAGGGGCGAAGATAAATACCGCGGGGACCATCTGTGATGTCCAAATAAGTTGATAGTTTTTCTCCCTGAATAATCATCCCTGCGGATGAAGCCGTGAATCTTTCCACTTGCTGTAAGATTGGCGGAACAAGCTCGCGTTGTAAATTTTGAATAGAGATCAGATCCTGATCTTCTTTCTTACGCCATAAATAAGGAAAATCGGGAATATGATTTATATAGCTCAACTCCCATATTCGTTGGCGGCTATAGACCGAGAATCCGCATTGGCGCAGGGATTGGAACAGTGGATTATCCTCTTCTATTTCTGCGACGAGTTGATGCGCTTTCCACGCCCCAGCTTGCTTGGTCAGATGCTCTATTAGCGCAAGAGGGGAATCTGTAGAAATATCAGCAGGAGCAAGGTATGCCAGCCGCGCAAAATGCTCTTCTGCATCCTGGACAACGCCGCCTAAAATCTCTTCGTTGCCATTTTCTACGATCCCCGTATATATGCGGCGCGTTGGGTTTAAATAAGCCAAAAAACTTGCTGCACGAAGCGGATTTCCGTGCGTTAAAGCACGCCTGCTATCGAGTATGAGAACTTTATCTCGATAACGGGGGAGCTTAGCTAGATCGAAGAGTTCGAGCGCGCGAGGGAGCATTATGCGTATTTCGTATTGCGTATTTCGTAATGATTTCCCTTACGAAATACGCAATACGCACTATTTTTTTATAAGCGACAAAAAGTATTTGTGAAAACGTGTATCACCTGTTAGTTCCGGGTGAAAGGATGTTGCTAGCAACTGACCATCCTGAGCTGCAACAATTCTCCTATCGGAGAGGGTTACGAGGGCTTTCGCTTCCCCTTGAACCGCTTCGATGATCGGAGCGCGGATAAAGAATGCGTGAAAGGGGGCATCATCCGCTTGCTTTAGCGCAGAAATGTCGAGAGCGGCTTCAAAGGAATCTACCTGCCGACCAAAAGCATTCCGCTCAACGCTAATATCCATCAGATTGAGCAAAGGCTGTTTACGGTGGGCATCTGCCGCGAGAAGAATTGCTCCCGCGCAGGTGCCCCACACAGCGTGACCAAGCCCAAATTCACGTATCGGCTCGAGGAGATCATAATCGACCATTAATTTGCCCATCGTGGTTGATTCGCCGCCGGGGATGATCAATCCATCCAGATCATCCAATTGCTCTGGCAAACGGACTTCGGCTGTTTCAACGCCGAGTTTTTTGAGCATCACAATATGCTCTGCAAATGCGCCCTGTAGGGCGAGTATGCCGATTTTCATAATTTCATGCGTAGGGGCGGGTCTTAGACCCGCCCTTACACAAAACTACCAACCGCGCCCAGCGAGTTTATCCTCTTCGGGCATGGTCGAAACGTTGATGCCGACCATCGCTTCACCGAGATTTTGGCTAATATCTGCGAGAATAGATGCGTCGTTATAGTGTGTGCAGGCTTTGACAATGGCAGCAGCGCGTTTGGCAGGATCGCCAGATTTGAAGATGCCGGAGCCAACGAAAAGACCATCTACGCCGAGTTGCATCATTAAGGCTGCGTCTGCAGGTGTTGCGATGCCGCCAGCGGCAAAGTTAACTACGGGCAAACGACCAAGTTCGCGGGTTTCCATCAAAACATCAAAAGGTGCGCCGATTTCTTTAGCAAAAGTCATTACCTCTTCAATGGGCATATTTTGCAAGCGGCGAATATCGCCCAAAACGGTGCGCGCGTGATAAACGGCTTCAACGACATCGCCTGTGCCGGCTTCGCCTTTGGTGCGCATCATCGCTGCGCCTTCGCCAATGCGGCGCATGGCTTCACCAAGATTGCGGCAGCCGCAAACGAAGGGGACTTTGAAATCGTGTTTCCAGATGTGATAGTCATTATCGGCAGGAGTCAAAACTTCTGACTCGTCAATATAATCCACACCCAAAGATTCGAGAATTTGCGCTTCTACAAAATGCCCAATGCGGGCTTTTGCCATCACGGGGATGCTGACAGCATCAATGATGCCAGCGATCATATCGGGGTCGCTCATCCGAGCTACGCCGCCATCAGCACGGATATCAGCGGGAACACGCTCCAGCGCCATTACAGCACAAGCACCCGCGTCTTCAGCAATTTTTGCCTGTTCGGGCGTAACCACATCCATGATCACACCGCCCTTTAGCATTTGAGCCAAGCCCTTTTTTACAGCAAATGAACCAGTATTTTCTTCCATCGTAGTACCTCCGAGTGTATACGAGTACATAAATATCTAATTAGATTCTACCACCACGCGAAAGCGATTACAATTACAGAGACCATGCTCATTGGAGGGCTTATGTCCCGTTCGCTCAAAATATCTTCTCTTTGGATTTTGACATTTTCTTTGATTTTGGCAGCTTGCTCTTTTCCAGCTTTTGATGAATCTTCAACAGCTACACCAACGGATTCTCCCGCAGATATTGAGCCTGCTTTCGTTAAAACAGCAACTCCTTCGCCTCGAGCTTCTCGCACGTTAAATATCTGTCTCGGGCATGAGCCAAATACCCTCTATATTAACGATAATCCCAACCCTGCTGCCCTCAGCGTTCTTGAAGCCATTTATGATGGTCCCCTCGACAGCCGAAATTATGATTACCAGCCTATTATCCTCCAAAAAGTCCCTTCCCTCGCAGACGGTGACGCGCTCATAGAATCCGTAGCGGTCGAAGAAGGCGATTGGGTCATTGATGCGGAAGGGAATAGGGTAGAACTTGTTCAGAGCAAGCGCGTTTACCCCTCTGGTTGTAAAGATTCATCCTGCATCGCTACTTATAAAAAAGATTTGTCCCTCCGTATGGATCAGATGGTGGTCAATTTCAGCTTTCTTCCCAATCTCCGCTGGGCAGATGGAACGCCGATTACATCGGATGATTCTGTATACGCCTATAACCTTGCTCTCGATAGCAAAAATCCTGCAAAAGAATATCTCCTCGAAAGAACAGCTTCCTACGAAACAGTAGACGACCTGACAACCTCCTGGCGTGGATTGCCAGGCTACAGAGATAATAGCTACGCAGCCAATTTCTGGCAGCCGCTCCCTTATCATGCCTGGGGAGAATTTTCGGCCACTGAACTTGTTGATGCTGATGTCGCTGCGCGCTATCCGCTTGGATGGGGAGCCTATCTGGTAGATGAGTGGCTTCCTGCGGAACGAATTACCCTCATCAAAAATCCCCTCTATCATCGCGCCGGTGAAGGTCTCCCAAAAATTGATATTATCAATTTTCTTTTTATCCCCGACCCCGATATAGCCATCACGGCCCTCCTTGAAGGCGAATGTGATCTACTTGACTCCAGCATCCCTCTTGAAAATCACGTTGCCCTGCTCCAGCAATTTGACCTTGCAGGGAAGATCAAGTTTTATGCTGCCGAAAAGATGTCTCTTGAAAGCCTTCATATCGGCATTAATCCCGCCACCTACGATGATGGAATCGTTTCTGGCAATGATCGTCCCCGATTTTTCAGCGATCCGCGCACCAGACAAGCCCTTGCGCTTTGCCTTGATCGCCAAGAAGTTGCGACTACCGTTTTGCATGGTCTTGTCACGGTTCCCGATAGTTATATTCCCAACGCACATCCCCTTTATACGCCAAATCTTAATCTCTACGCTTTTAGCCCCAACGAAGGCGCAAGTTTGCTCAGCGAAACGGGCTGGAAAGACCTCGATAATGATCCCGCCACACCCCGCACCTCGCACAATGTACAAAATGTCCCTGCCGGTATAAAGCTTGAGCTAGACTATGTGACTACGACTTCGATACAGCGCAGACAAGCAAGCGAGATCTTCGCAGTTTCCCTCCGCGAGTGTGGAATCGGCGTTAACTTGCATTATTTGCCCCCCGCAGAATTCTACGCTCCCGGTCCTGAAGGGATTCTTTTTGGACGCGATTTTGACCTTGCTCAATTTGGGATGGGTAGCGAAAGCCTTGTCCCACAATGTGATTGGTTCAACACAGATTCCATCCCGAATGCTGCCAACGATTGGTTCGGCGCAAACTTGAGCGGGTTCAGCAACAAAGATTATGATCAGGCATGTGCGAAGGCTAGCTTCACACTTTCCGACGAACTTGATTTTGAGAGGAACTACCAAGAGACACTTAGACTCTATGCTGAAACTCTTCCAACTATTTCCTTATATCCTTATTTAAATATCGCCGCTTCTCGAGTTGACTTATGTGGTTTTGAGCTTGACCCCAGCGCAGCAACGTCGCTTTGGCTTATTGGAGAGTTGAATTATGGGAATTGTGGAGAGTAGAATTCCTTCGCTATGGCAGCGAGGCAGGGCTTACGCATGAAATTTATCTCCGAACAAAACCATTTCGAGATATTGC
>JABGQT010000037.1 GCA_018648685.1 Anaerolineae bacterium | reverse complement strand
AAAGCCTCCATTAATATTTCACTATATTTGTCCAATAACCTTTGAGGGCAAACAGACGCTGATCTGCTGAAAAACTCGCTCACCATTCAATTAGCCGCTATCTCGATTTTTATCCTGTTGCTCTCCCTGGGCATTTCCTATGTGCTCTTGCGAGGTATTGATAGACCATTACAACAAATCGTTTTCGCGGCGAACCAAATCCGATCCGGACAGTTGGATGTCCGCAGTGGATATCAGGCGGCCAATGAATTCGGTGAGCTGTCTGCCGCATTTGATGCCCTGGCGGATACAACCCAGACCAATCTGGAAATGAAAGAGAAGTCCGCGCTGCTTAATGCCATCCTGGCGCGCGAAAACGAAGTGCGTGCTTTTTGCAAGAAGTTGCTCAAGGCACTCGTTGAGCAGACCCATTCGCAGATCGGGGCTATTTATTTACTAAACGACCAGCAAGATCAATTCGAGCACTTTGCATCCATCGGGCTGGATGCCGGAAAGCGATCCTCTTTTTCCGCTGTAACGAACGAGGGCGAATTCGGCATGGCTCTGGTTACGGGAGAAATACAGCGTATCACCAATATTCCCGAAGATTCGCACTTTATCTTTGCGTCAGTCAGTGGCGCGTTCAAGCCGCAGGAAATCATTACCATTCCACTCTCTACGAATGGTGATGTCAAAGCTGTGCTGTCGCTGGCAAGCATCCGCGCCTACGATCCGAGTGTCATCCCATTCTTGAATGATGTTCTTGATACTGTCGCTGCCCGTTTAGTCAGTGTGCTGGCTTACCAGCAAATTGAAAAGCAAGCCGAAGAGCTTGAAAACCAGAATCGAGAACAAGAAATCCAAAGCAAAGAACTGGCTGCGCAAGCGAACGAACTGATTGAGCAAAATGCAGTGTTAGAGATTCAGAAAGAACAACTGGATGAAGCAAATCGACTTAAATCCACCTTCCTCTCCAATATGAGCCATGAATTGCGGACTCCACTCAACTCGGTGATCGCCCTATCCGGGGTGCTCAATCGTCGCTTGTCCACGATGATTCCGGAAGAAGAATACAGCTACCTGGAAGTGATCGAGCGGAATGGCAAGAATCTATTATTGCTGATTAACGATATTTTGGATCTCTCTCGAATCGAATCCGGGCGGGAGGAAGTCGGTCTGGAGCAGTTTTCGGTGAGAGCGTTGGTTAACGAGCTTGTGGACATCATCGAACCCCAAACCCACCATAAAAATGTGACTCTCCTCAATCAGATCAGCGCTGATCTGCCGCTGATTACATCTGACCCTGCTATGTGTCGCCACATCTTGCAAAATTTGATTGCCAACGCGGTCAAATTTACGGATGTTGGTTCAGTAGAGATTTCAGCCCAACAGATCGATGATGAGATACACATAGCCGTCCGCGATACAGGGATTGGGATCGCTTCCGATCAGTTTCCCTATATTTTTGATGAATTCCGCCAAATCGACAGCAGCGCCTCGCGCAAATATGGTGGCACAGGGCTGGGGCTGTCTATTGCTAAAAAATACGCACTGTTCTTGAAAGGTAATCTCTTTGTAAGCAGCGAACCAAACCAGGGATCGACCTTCACCCTGAGCCTGCCGCTAAAACTTACCCTGCCCGGCACAGGGATGTTGAAGTCTTCAACCCTTCGAAAAGAACCAACGCCCCCTCTGGCAACGGTAGCCGCAGGCACGGGGCAGCGCATTCTGCTGGTGGAGGATAGCAATCCAGCCGTGATCCAGATCACCGACATACTGAACGCTCAAGGCTATCAGGTTCAGGTGGCGAAGAATGGTATCGAAGCGTTGCAACAAATCGAAGATGTGCCGCCGGATGCCGTGATCCTCGACCTGATGATGCCAGATATGGATGGCTTCGAGGTCCTTAAGAATATCCGAGACAACGAAATTTCATCACAGCTACCGGTTCTGATCCTGACTGCCCGCCATGTGACCAAAGATGAGTTGAGCTTCCTCAAGGGAAATAATATTCACCAATTGATCCAAAAAGGGGATATCAGCAAAAGTGAACTACTAGCCTCGATTGCCCGGATGGTCTCTCCAGCTCCGGCAGCCACGAGCAAGTTGGAGAAGAAAACGTCCCGAAAACCGACATCTGACAAGCCGCTGGTTTTGGTCGTGGAAGATAATCCCGACAATATGCTGACCATCAAAGCCTTGCTCCAGGATACCTGCACGCTGCTTGAAGCAATGGATGGAAAGATAGGCGTTGAGCAAGCCAAAACACACATGCCTGATCTGATTCTGATGGATCTCGCTCTACCGGTGGTGGATGGCTACGCCGCACTAGAGTCGATACGAAAAGACGAGGCGCTGCGCCACATCCCGGTTGTTGCGGTTACAGCCAGCGCGATGGTGGGCAACAAAGAAGAGATATTGGCCCACGGTTTCGATGGGTATATCTCCAAACCGATTGACAATGAAGAACTCAGTAAAACGATCCAGGAGTTGCTTTATGGAAACTAAAAAAACAACCATTCTGGCAATTGACGATATTCAGGATAACCTGACCTCGCTCAAAGCTGTCTTGCAGGATGCGCTACCTGAGTTCAGGTTGCTGACTGCTTTGAATGGACCCAATGGGATTGCACTGGCGCAGACCGAAGACCCGGATGTGATCTTGCTGGATATCGTTATGCCCGATATGGACGGCTTTGCAGTCTGCCGGAAACTCAAGGCTGACGAGGCCTTGAGGCAAATCCCGGTCGTTTTCCTGACTGCACTCAAGACCGACCGGAAAAGCCGCGTTAAAGCCCTGGACGTGGGTGCGGAGGGTTTCCTGACCAAACCTCTGGATGAAATTGAACTGATCGCCCAGATCCGGGCTATGGTCAAGATCAAGGCAGCCAATCGGCATCAGCGAATGGAGACAGAAGAACTGTCCGCATTGGTAGCCGAACGCACCCGCGAATTGGAAGAGGAATTAGCGGAGCGATTGAAGGCGGAGGAAGCGCTGCGTTTCTCAGAACTGGAGTTACGGGAAGCCCAGTCTGTTGCCCGCATTGGAAATTGGAAATGGGATATAAAAAACGGGGAAGTTACCTGGTCAGATGAAATGTATCTCATCTTCGGGATTGATAAATATTCCTATAAGGGGCGTCTTGGGGATGTCATAGCTAAGGTGATCCATCCCGACGACTTGCATCTTGTTCTGCCTTCCAATGCTTCAAATATTGCCAGTAAACCCGTTGAGTATCGAATTATCCTGCCGGATAAATCCATCCATCATATTTGGGCAAAATCCGGCGAGGCGGTCATGGACGGCGAAGGCAAACCCATTTTCCTGAGGGGCATTGCCCAGGACATTACCGAGCGCAAGCAGGCAGAAGACGCTCTGCGGGAATCTCAAGAACATTACCTTTCATTATTTAATAATATGCTGGATGGCGTATACCGCAGCACGCACGAGGGCAAATTTGTGGATGTCAACCCAGCCATGATCAATATGTTTGGATATTCAAGCAGAGAAGAGATGCTACAGGTGGATATCAGGACCGAACTCTACTTTGAGCCTGAAGAAAGAGGCAGTCACATTTTGGACACGGGGCAGGAAGAGATCGAAGTTTATCGAATGCGCCGAAAAGATAGAAGTGAAATATGGGTTGAAGATCACGGATACTATGTACATGATGAGCAGGGAAGGATCTTATATCACGAAGGAATTTTGCGCGACATCACCGAGCGCAAGCAGATCGAGAATACACTAATGTTCCTGTTGGAGAGCGGATACTCTGACGAAAATTTCTTTCATTCGCTGGCGCGCTACCTAGCCATAAGCCTGAGAATGGACTACGTCTGCATAGACCGCCTGTCGGGAGATCAGTTGAGCGCCCAAACAGTGGCAATCTACTTTGATGGCAAGTTCGAGGATAATGTAGAGTACAGCCTGAAGGATACCCCTTGCGGCGATGTGGTTGGCAAGAATATTTGTGTCTTTCCCAAACAGGTGCGCCATCTGTTTCCAGAAGATGCGGTGCTCCAGGAGATGCTGGCTGAAAGTTATATTGGCATCACCCTGCGGGATATCGGAGGGCAGCCAATCGGCCTGATTGCTGCCATTAGCCGGAACCCTCTGGAAAACAGCTCCCTGGCAGAATCGGTGCTGAATTTGGTTTCCGTGCGCGCAGCCGGTGAACTGAAGCGCAAGCAGGCAGAAGAAGAACTCATCTATTTGAGCACTCACGATGCGTTGACCGGTTTGTATAATCGCGCTTTTTTTGTAGAGGAGATGGCACGCCTCGAACGCGGACGGGGTTTTCCCGTCAGCATTGTGATGGCAGATGTAGATCGCCTGAAGGAAACGAACGACCAGGAGGGTCATGCTACCGGAGACGCCCTGCTCAAACGCGTTGCGCAGACGCTGACTGTCTCCTTCCGTACAAACGACGTGATTGCGCGCATTGGCGGGGATGAGTTTGTCGTGCTGCTCTCCAACACAGATGCGAACGCAGCCGAAGAATTAATGCGCCGGGTACGGCAGGTCATTCTGGAACATAATACTACTCACGCTGAAACACCGATCCGCCTCTCGCTCGGTGTCAGTACGGCTGAAGAACCAACTTCCCTTTCGGAAATGCTGAATGAAGCGGACGAAAATATGTATAATGAGAAACGAGGAAATCATGCTGCCTCCTGAAAAAACAGGAGAGCGGATAATTTTTCGGGCTTCGTCCTGGTATTCACCTAAGAATCACCGATCTTAATTTAAACATTACGACAGTGCTCCGCAAGAAACTTGCATCAATAGGGAGAATATGATGAAAAGATATTTGTCTTCTACGAACCTGATGGCTTTTACAGTGGGAAGCCTGGTTTTGGTCGGCTTGTACCTGACTAGCCTGTATAGTTATCTCTTATTCCACACGCTTGTTGAAGTTGTCACCATCCTCATCGCCGGAGGGATTTTCATCCTGGCTTGGAATACACGCCGTATCAATGATAATAGCTATTTGTTATTCATCGGTATCGCTTATGTGTTTATTACATTCATAGATTTAATTCACACCTTAGCCTATAAGGGTATGAGTGTATTTCAAGGCTACGATGCCAACCTGCCGACCCAGTTGTGGATAGCGGCGCGCTACATGCAGGGCATTTCCTTGCTTATCGCGCCGTTTTACATCCACCGGAAGCCGAAATCGACCTTCGTACTCGCTGGTTTCGGCTCGGTGACAATACTATTGCTGATGAGCATCTTTTACTGGCAGGTCTTTCCTGTTTGTTATATCGAAGGGACTGGCCTGACACCCTTTAAAAAGATCAGCGAATACGTGATTTCCCTGATAATCCTGGCGGCGATCGCCTTATTGTTGCGTGATCGCAAAGCATTCGAGCGACGTGTGTTATTGTGGCTGGTGATCTCATTCCTTTTGACCATTGGTGCAGAACTGGCTTTCGTATCCTACGTCAGCGTATATGACTACTCTAATCTTATTGGGCATCTGATCAAACTTATTGCTTTCTATTATATCTATAGGGCGTTAATCGAAACCGGCCTGAGCAGGCCTTACGACTTGATCTTCCGTAATCTGGCTCAAAGCAAGATCTCACTGCAACAAGCGTACGATGAGTTGCGAAAAACAAAGGAGGGGGCGGAAGAAAATGAGAATATATTAAACCTGTTCCTGCAACATAGTCCGATTTTAATGTATTTGAAAGATGAAAAAATGCGAGTGCTCCGGGCAAGCAAAAATTTAGAGACAATGCTCGGGATACCCGTAGAGCAAATGCTTGGAAAAACAAACGCTGAGCTTTGGCCCTCCGCATTCGCAAAAAAAATAGAAACTGATGACCTGATGACCTTGAAGAACGACAAAACGATCGAGGTCGAAGAAGAATTAAAGGGCCGGTTTTACACCACGATTAAATTTCCGATTCAAATGGAAGGAGAACCTCGCTACATTGCCGGTTTTTCGATTGACATCACCAAGCGCAAACAGGCGGAAGAAGCGTTACGTGAAAGCGAAGAGAAATATCGCACGGTGGCAGATTTCACCAACGACTGGGAAGCGTGGAGCGCGCCAGATGGTACTTACCTGTACGTATCCCCTTCCTGTGAACAGATCACAGGGTATACCGCGGCAGAGTTCCTCGCTGACCCGAATTTTGTCATGAAGATCACGCACCCCGACGACTTGCCAATGGTCAATAAACATTTTGGCACGTCTTTCGATGGCTCCAGGAACGAGGATCTTCATTTGGATTTTCGAGTCATCACCCCAAACGGAGAGATCCGTTGGGTCAACCATTTGTGTACCGCTGTGTATGGTGTAAATGGAAAGTGGTTGGGTCGTCGTGAGAGCAATCGCGATACCACCGAACGCAAACAGGCAGAGGATGAACTGCGCCACACCAAGGAAGTGCTCACAACGGTGAACATCGAATTACAAGCCGCCCTGAACCGCGAGAAAGATTTGGCACGCACCGATGTCTTGACCGGCATCAACAACCGCCGCCACTTATTCGAACTCGCCGAACGGGAATTTGACGTTGCTACGCGTTATCAACAACCGCTATCTGTGCTGATCTTCGATCTTGACCATTTCAAACAAGTCAACGATACCTTTGGACACGCGGTCGGCGACCAAATGCTGCAACGCGTAACGGAAGTTGCCTGCGCCGAGCTGCGCTCTGCGGATGTGATCGGGCGCTACGGGGGCGAGGAATTTGTGATCCTTTTACCAATGACCACAGCGCAAGACGCCCTTCCGTTGGCGGAACGCATCCGCGTGGGCGTAGCTGCGATACGTATCCCAACAGAAAAAGGGGATGCTTCCGCAACAATCAGCATCGGCATCGCAGAATTAAAACATACTTCAGGCGAATCGTTGGATAGCATCCTTATTTGTGCAGACAAAGCCATGTACGCCGCCAAGCAAGCCGGGCGTAATTGCACGGTGATTAGTGAGCAATGAGCAGTGACCTTTAATGGAGTGTCTTATGGAAAAAACTAATCCATCCAAAACCGAGTTGCGCCAGCAGGCCGAAGAGAAGTTGATAAAGAGCAAGAAGAAAACGGGTCAACGACATAGAAATTGCCTTGAACATCAATCTGGGCGTATCTAGCAAGAACGGTCAAGATGATCTCCTAACAATAAATATGATGTTCGAGAGAGCCGATCAGGCGTTATATAACGCTAAACGGGCAAGCCGGAATCGGGTGATGGTTTGGTCTGTGCCCCTTAATAAACCCAGAAAAAGAGCAGAACAAGATGCTGGTTCAAGCATCTAATCTGATAGAATTCTCAGTAAATCTCGTTGAAGGTTTTTCGTTATACGGAGTGTGCAAAATGTCTAAAAAAGGATTGATAAACATTGTATTGCTTCTTGTGTTAATCACTGGATGTGCCCCTCAAATAACCCCCAGCCCAGAACCGCAAGTCTTTTCCGTTTTGTATAATGATAAGGAAAGTACTCCTTTTCAGGAAAGTTGGGCAATATTGGATGAATATAAACAAAGGCAAAATGTTATTTTGGACGTTCGCTTAGGCGATGATGCTGATTATGAAAAAGTGATCATTCAGGCCCTTGAGTCAGGAGAAACACCAGACATTATTTTAAAAGTATGGCCGAATCAGATTGAAGGGTATGCCAATGCAGATGTTTTATTACCCTTTAGTGATTATGAAGACCAGTTGCCTTATTTTATGACATATATTCGAGAACATAATTTACAGGGTGAACTTGATAAGTTACGTCTGAGTGATGGAAATTATTATATTCTTCCAGGTTATCAGAGACAAATCCAGGTCCAACAATGGATATACAGGCGGGACATTTTTGAAGCGAATGATTTGGCAATTCCAACAACATATGACGAGTTGTTCGATTCGCTGGTTATCCTGAAAGAAAAATATCCTGATTCAACCCCAATTTCTGCACTTTGGGGGGGAGCTCATCTGTTTGCTATGATGGGAGCTGGATACGGAATACCTGCGGGATGGGCTGGGACCAGCTACTATAATGCGCATGATGATCTTTGGCAATATTCCCCCGCTACCGATAACTATAAGGAACTTTACCGATTCCTGAATCGTTGTTATGAAGCAGGCATCTTAGACCCGGCGTTTTTCACTCAGGGGGATGATGAGTTTTATACAAAAATTCAGGATGGACATGTCTTTGTTTCGGTCACATGGATCACATCTGGATTCAGAAATTGGAATGATAAACTGAAAGAAAACGGGATCGCTGATGGCGAATGGGCGCCTCTTCCTGTCCCCGAAAGCACGATCGGTTTAAAGGCGCTTCCTCCCGTGGATCCATTTAGGAAAGGGTTGATTGTTCCGTCTCGCGTAATAAATGAGCCCTATTTTGCAGATCTGCTAAAATTCTTAGATTGGGCAATCTATTCAGAAGAAGGCAGGACATTAACCACCTGGGGAGTAGAGGGGCTGACCTATGAAAACACAGCGGATGGCAAAGCTTATCTTCCAAATATAAAAACACCCAAAAACCCGGATGGGACAATCGATATCAGCAAGGAATATGGGTTTGACATGATCTTCAACTTTACCGAAAACGAAGAGTTTGAAGATTACAAAAAACCAGCAGAAATTGTAGCATTTCTGGAAAGATCTCTGGAAGCAAAAGAAGCCGCTACAATGAATCCAACTCTTACTTTGGATGCTCAATCTGTTGAGGTCATCAGTTTGATTAGCGAAAAACTCAACCCATACGTTGTGAAAACCAGTTCAGATTTTATTACAGGCGAGCTTGATATTGACAAAGACTGGGATACCTATATCGCAGAATTGGAAAGCATGGGGTATAAAACAGTCGAGGAAGTTTGGAATGATGCTTGGAAAAAACAAAATGAATAGGTTGACCTCACTCATTTACCAATTTAACAGCAAAGACTTTCTTGTTCAAATGCTCATCTTGATGAATGAATATGAAAAAAATAAATCGAATCAGTGCTAATTTGAGAAACAGCTTCTTTTCCTCTCAAGCATTTTTAGGGTTGTTTGGGTGTGGCTTGGTTGCGCTGTCTGTTTTCTTGTGGAAAACCCGGGAATCAACAAATTTAACACAGTTATCTCTGCAAACCCAAGCCAGAGCGGCTGTCTATGCCAGTGAAGCGGAAATTAGATTTCGGGGTATTGATAATGCGCTGAATCGGTTGGCAAACGAAGGGCTTCCCAGTCTAGAGCAAACAGAATGGGAAAAAGACAAAGCGTTTTTTATTGATTCTTTTGATGGTCTCGATAGCATAGCCTGGATTGATAAAAGTAATATCATTCGGATGATCGCGCCCTTTGATGAGAATCAGTCCTATCTGGATCAAAAGTCCAGTGAGATCGCTCTGGGACCATCCGATCTTAGCGTCACGATCCCGGTTTACCAGGGTACAAAACTTGAAGGATTCGTTTATGGTGTGATTGGTGTCGATTCATTTGTTGAGCCAATCGTTATTGGCCTCAAAGATGAATTTATGTTGCAAATCTCTCATGATGAAATATCTGTTTTTGTTTCTGAAAACTGGGAAGCTCCTAAAAAAGAATTTGAAGTGAGTCGGGTCATCGCTTTGCACGATACAGCCGTTTTGAATTTTTCTTTGGCACCAACTGATAAACACGTTAATAACGAAGTAACAAGCGCAAGAGAAACGCTGTATTTAGGCTTGCTCTTTTCATCCCTGCTGCTCTCGGCTGTCTATTTTGCCCAAAGATTTAATACCCTCTCAAAGCTAAATGCCGCCCGTTTCAAAGAGCTGTTGGAGGAAGTCGATCTGGTCGCTGTAATGCTTGATAAAAACGGCCATGTAACATTTTGTAACGATTACTTGCTGGAGCTAACTGGCTGGGAGCATGCGGATGTATTGGGGCAAGATTGGTTTTCACGGTTTTCGCCTAGCCCCTGGGCAGAGGACAAAGCACAATTCCTGGCTTCGGTAAACGATGGAAATCTTATTGCGCATGGAGAGCGCCAGATCCAAACCCGAGCTGGTGAATTACGCTGGATGATGTTCAACGATACCCTACTGCGGGATACTCAGAACAATATCGTTGGGATCGCCAGTCTCAGCGTGGACATCAGCGAGCGCAAGCAGGCAGAGGACGCACTACACAATGAGCAGACTCGCATAAGAACTATTCTCGACACGGTTGGAGATCCCATATTCGTCAAGGACAACGACCATCGTATCATCCTCGCCAATCGTGCATTCCACGATATGTTCGGTCTGGGTGAAAACACCGTGATAGGCAAAACTCTGGCAGAAAACGTTCCCATAGGCGAGAAGGAACATTTTCTTGCCGTTGATAGACAAGTTCTCGATACCGGCGTACCCGACCTACGTGAAGAGACGCTTACTGTGGGAGGCTTCACGCATATTGTCGTCACAAGAAAGACGCGCTTTGTTGAAAACTCAGGCAAGAGGTTCCTGGTAGGATCAGTCCACGATATCACCGGGCGCAAGCAGGCAGAGGACTCACTGCGTTTGAGCGAATACCGCATGCGCTCATTATTTGAAAATATGGCCGAAGGTGTCGCGCTCCACAAGATAATCTTTGACGAATCGGGAGAACCGGTTAATTACCGCATTTTGGATTTCAATCTACAATACGAAAATATTCTTGGCATAACCCGCAAAGACATCATTAAAAAACTTGCTACAGATGCTTACGGAACTCCCGAGGCCCCATACCTTATGGAATATTCAGAGACTCTTCGTACTGGCAGGGGTAGTCACATGGAAATCTATTTCCCGCCCATGAAAAAACATTTTGATATTTCCATCGCGCCGTGGGACGAAAAAGGTTTTGCCACCATCTTCACCGACATCACCGAGCGTGTACAAGCAGAAGCGGAAATTTTTCAGCACGTCACAGAACTCGAAATGCTCTACCAAAGCGGGCTAACGCTCAGCCAGTCACTCAACCCCAAAGAGATCGGGCAAAAGATCCTTGAACTCTTACAAGAAAAACTGAACTGGCATCATACTAGGATCCGCTTGTACCGCCAGGAGGAGGATTTCCTGGAACTACTGGACTTTAATCAACCGGGTTTGAAGAACAAGGTGGAACGGATGGAGACGGTAGAGCGCTTCAAAAATCTGATTACCCATTCGGGGCAGGGTCTGAGCGGCTGGGCGATCCGGCAGGGAGAGCCAGTGCGCTTGGGCGATGTGAGTGTTGATCCGCGCTATATCGAATCAACGCCCGGCATCAATTCCGGTTTATACGTCCCGATGAAATTGGGTAAAAACGTAGTCGGCGTGATCAGTATTGAAAGTGAAAAAGCCAATGCATTCAGCGAAGACGATGAAAGGCTGATCATCACACTGGCAAGTCAGGCCCAAAGCGCATTTGAAAATGCGCGCCTCTTCGAGGAAACGCGACGACGTGTTTCAGAACTGGAAATGCTCTATGAAAGCGGCCTGGCGCTCAACAACTTACTCAGCCCAAAAAAGATCGCGCATAAAATTATCGCACTGCTCGAAGAAAAGATGAATTGGCATCATATCGCCATCCGACTGCGCGATCTGCACGATGAGACTCTTGAAGTGTTGGCCTTCAGCCAGCCCAATGTAAAGGACGATGTCGAAAAAAAGAAAATAGGGGAACATTTGAATACGCAGATCCATAAAAGCGGTGTGGGGCTGAGCGGCTGGGTAGTCCAAAATTCCCAAACCGTTCGCACCGGAAACGTGGGGAATGACCCGCGTTACGTGGAGACATATCCCGGCCTGCGTTCCGGCTTATATGTACCCATCAAATCGGGCCAGCGCACCATTGGCGTGATTAGCATCGAAAGCGAAGAGCCAGATGCATTCAGCGAAACGGATGAACGCCTGGTCGTCACGCTGTCCAACCAGGCTGCTCAGGCAATCGAAAATACCCGTCAGCTCCAAGCAGCCCAACATCGCACAGCACAATTAGTCTCACTGCACAAAATAGACCAAGCCATTACCAGCAGTTTCGATTTGCCATCCACGCTGGACGTGCTCTTAAATCATTTACTGGAGCAAATGCATGTAGATGCTGCGGCAGTGTTAAGCTACAAAAAAAATCTTCAAACCCTAAACTTCATTCAAGGAAAAGGTTTTCATACCGCCGTCCTCCAGCATACCAACCTGCGGCTGGGCGAGGGAATTTCAGGAAAGGCTGCTTTGGAACGACGTTCCATCTTCATTCCTGACCTGCCCCAGTCAGAAACTGCTTTTTCTGAATCCCCAGACTTTGAAAAAGAAGGCTTCCGTGCTTATTATGGCATTCCCCTGATCGTAAAGGATGAGTTGGTTGGCGTATTGGAAATTTTCCATCGTTCACCTCTCAACCCGGATAACGAATGGATAAGTTTCCTGCAGGTACTAACCGGGCAGGCAGCCATTGCCATTGATAACGCCGCCGTGTATGATGATCTGCGGAGCTCCAATACGGAATTGGCATTAGCTTATGATGCCACTATCGAAGGCTGGGCACAGGCTCTGGAACTGCGCGATATGGAAACAGAAGGACACAGCCGACGGGTGGTAGACCTGACCATCGAGTTGGCGCAAAAGATGGGAATCAGCGATAAAAAAATGACCGATATCTACCGAGGTGCGCTCTTGCACGATATTGGCAAAATGGGTATCCTTGATGCTATCTTGCAAAAGCCAGGCAAGCTCACAGATGAAGAACGACAAATTATGCAACAGCATCCTGTCTATGCTCATGAGTGGCTTTCTAAAATCGACTACCTACAACCCGCGATAGATATCCCCTACTATCACCACGAAAGATGGGATGGAACAGGCTATCCACGTGGGCTAAAAGGAGAGACAATTCCTCTCCCCGCGCGCATCTTCGCCATTGTGGATGTCTGGGACGCGCTTCGCTCGGACCGCCCTTATCATAAGGCTTGGTCCCGAGAAAAAACACTGGCGCATATCCGGGCAGGGTCCAGCAAACACTTTGACCCCAAAGTGGTGGATGCGTTCGTGGAATTTGTGGCAGAAGGAAAAGTGAAATAATGAGGCATCCCCACTCATCTTAGTCGCAGACACGGAATCGACATAAACTAAAGCGCTCCCTTAGCGCACAGAAAAGTCGACAGAGCCGCCTCAAACTTGATTCGAGGGTTTTAGCCGCCAAATAAGGCTTATCTGCTCTGTTTAAGACAAAACATCGATTCCGCAGACTTAATCGTTTTTCTACTCGGATGCTGAGAATCCCTGATAATTTGTTCGTGACCATGAATGCAGGAAATATTAGAAAAGGATATTGATGAACACGAATGCCAATTATTTCTATAGCCTGTTACTACTCATTGCTGGTTGCATATCACTGGTAGCAATGCAGGTAGCATGGAAACGCCGTCATTTGGTTCCATACGCGTCTCCTCTAGCGATATTTAGCCTCGGGTCAGCATGGTGGTCCTTGACCTATGCTCTTCACTGGACAAATACTCCTCGCTTCTCTGAGTTTTTTTGGGTCGACATAACATATATTGGCGTTGTCACCATTCCGACAGCTTTTTTTGTTTTTTCATTAGGCTATTCCGACAAAGCCCATTGGCTTTCGAAGCGCATCTTTTTTTTGCTGGCAATTGTGCCTGTGCTTACACTTGTTTTTTTGTGGACAGATTCCCAATTTGGAATCTTTTTTGCTGGGAAACGAAGTAGTGCAGATGCAGTGATCTCTCAGGGAGGCCTATGGTTTTGGTTTCATATAGTCTATTCCTATTCCCTCATCTTATATGGAATGTTCATAATGTTTAGAGCATTTTATCGCTCTCCCCAAGCCTACCGTAAGCAAATAGGAATCCTGATTGTTGGGGCTCTAATTCCGTTAGCAACAAGTCTTTTCACCGTTTTCTGGAAAAATCTAAGCTTAAATCTGGATTTGACCCCGTTTTCTTTTACGCTAACGGGCTTGTTAATTTCAATCGGCGTCTTTCGTTTTGGCTTTTTAGATTTGAGGCCTATTGCTTATGAAATTCTTTTTGCTAATCTAAGCGATGCGGTGATCGTCCTCGACGATAAAAGTCGAATCATTGATTTAAACCCCCTCGCAGAAAATCTCATTGGAAATATGCTGAAATCTCCTATGGGGCGCAGTATCGAAGAATTACAGGAATTGATACCTGAGATGCGGACTATATTTGTTGAACCAAAGGAAGGTCAGGCTGAATTTTCTATACCTGGCCACCCAAGCAAATACTTTGAATCGGCATTATCACTTGTGTTAAATCGTTCCAAAGTTTTGCGCGGTCGCATATTGACAATAAGAGATATTACAGAGCGAAAAAAGGCGTCCTTGGAGTTAGAACGGGTCAACAAGGAACTCAAACAGACAGAGGCAGCATTGCAGAAATTAGCCATCACAGACCCACTAATAGGCTGTTTCAACCGTCTTCATTTCTTCTCCCTGGCCGAAAAAGAACTGATCAGAGCTACGCGCTACAATCACCAGCTTTCAGTTTTTATGATCGACATCGATTATTTCAAGCAAGTCAATGACACATACGGGCACAGTGTGGGCGACCAGGTATTGATTGCCATTGCCAGGCGTATTGAAATATTCTTGCGAAGCACAGATATCTTTGCCCGTTACGGTGGGGAAGAATTTGTCATTCTGCTTCCTGAAACCAATGATGCCCGAGCCTGGCAAATAGCCGAGAGACTACGAGAAAAGGTAGCAGAACCCTTCAAAGTCAATGAGTTAGAAATTCTCGTGAGCATCAGTTTAGGTCTTTCATGCTGGAGCAGTGAAGATGAGATATTATTAGACGCGCTGCTTGATAGAGCTGATCAGGCGTTGTATGCCGCCAAAAGGACCGGGCGAAACCAGGTCTTGGCTTGGCCGATTTCAGAAAATCAGTAACTCTCGAAAATAAATATGGCTAAAAGAATAAAATGCGGAAATATTCAACAGAAACCTTCTTTTTTTCTAATTGCTCTTCTAGGGAAGAAACATCTTTGTCTATTTGGAGCATGAGAG
>JABGQT010000040.1 GCA_018648685.1 Anaerolineae bacterium | reverse complement strand
GTCAAGAAGGGCATTAGGCGCAGGGAGTTCTTCTGTAGATGTGATGCTTTCTACTTCTACGTCAAAATGGATGGCGACAACTTCGAGCGTATCTCCTGATTGCGAATAATATAAGATCGTTTCTCCCTGTTGTGTTGGGCGTGAAGAAACTTTTTGGGTGGGGGTAGCTGTATTTTGTAGAGGTGCTGGTGTTGGTTGGAGAGTTGGCGGTGTTTCTATAACCGGGCTTTGGCTTTCAACAGGCGTTGGCGTGATAATTGCTACAGGAGCAGCCTGTGCCGGTGCAAAGCCTTCGGGCGTAGGTGTGCTGTATTTTCCCCATAGATCGGGTTTTGGCCCGCAAGAAGTGAGGAGAATGGATAGTAGTGAAAATAGGATAATCGTTTTTTTCATGTTTTGAATAAAGTCTAACGTAAACGCCAAATGTCAAATCCGCCAGAACCTGTCAAGCCTAAATGATTGTAGTCGCGGTCATTCCAGCGATAGAATAATCCCTCGTCGGGTACGCTGGGGTCATAGAGTATGAACTCATCAATTATATACCCATCGTCGGTATTGAGGTTAGTCAGTGTGTAAGCTCTACCTTTTTCATCTACACGAGTAACGGTGAGCATATGGTCGAAATTTCCGTTTGGGCCGGCATATAGATAAAGAAAGTCGCCCACATAAAGCGGATTTTTGACAAAATCATATTGATGCAAAGGCGTTCGAATCTCTGTTAGCTCAAAGCGGTTTTCTGGAAAAATGCTGGCTAAAATATCCGATTCTGTGCGCGGGTTGAGCAGCCAAAAATCTCTTAAGTCTGTGTCGGCACTGATGATACTGCCATCTCGCAAAATGACTGCAGCCAAAGGGCCACACATATTGGAGGGGTGAGCATTATAAGGCAAATACCCCAGGGAGTTGGCGACAATCGTTGCTTCGGCTTCACTTGGCGCAAGATATTGCAAAGAGATCGCGCCCAACCAAACAAAAGGAACAGGCGTAGGCGTAGCCGTAAATGTCGGCGAGACTTGTGTCAATGTCACACTTGCAGTGGGAGAACTTTCTGGGGGTGTCATCGTGGCATTTACTTTTGTCGTGGCATTTACTTTTGTCGGGGCGATTTCTTTTGGACTGCAAGATGTGAGAAAAATGACAAGGGGCAAGAAAAAAGAAGCGTAAACTTTCAAAAAAACACCTATCTCTTGATCTCATTCAGCGGATTTTGCCCATCCCATGCCTCGACGCTTTTGCCACCTTTTCGCAGAAAACCATCATACTGCACACCAGTTCCGCTTGAAACCCAGCCGTCAAGTATAAAGGGGATTTTTCTATCAGCGGGAATCCATTCTCCGTTGTAGCGGCGTGCAAAATGTAGATGCGCGGCATTGGATAAGCCACCCTCACAGGATGGATGGCCGATCCGAGCGCCAGCATTCAGCTTGCTTCCGCTTTGGACACGTCCCTCGGTCCCCATATGCATATAGAGTAAAGTCCAGCCCGTTTGTTCGTAGCCGTCTCCATCCAGATCAAGCACGACAGCCCCGTTCCCCGAGCGGACAACCACCCCAGGCGCAGATGCGATAGCCCAAGTCTCGGAGGGGATACATCCCAAGGGTTCGCCGACGGCAAAATCGAGGGCTGCCCAGCCAGAGCCTTCGTCCCAGCCACCATGGGGACCACCGGTATAAGACCAGGTTTCTCCACGTTCAAAGGGGAGTGTTAATTGGGGTTGTGATAATCCTGTTGGGAGAAGAGGTTCGATTGCATAATCAAAAGGGTAGCCAAAAAGTTCTTCGTAAGTGGCGAAAAAACCCTCATCTGAAACATCGTAATCCCATACTTCGCGGGTGTAGAGAGTGGCAAAGTAGTTTTGCAGAGCGGCTGTCCCGGCGTTGATGCTGGGGTTAACGCCGACCACGTTTCCATCGGCGAGCGTCCACTGGGTAACTGCATTGGCACGCCAAAGATAATATCCACGATTCAGTTCATTTGCCGACCAGACAAGCTGACGATACAATCCCGCATACCATTCTGTGTAATATCGCATGGGGAAATTGGTCTCGGAAACGGTCGGTTGAGTGACCCATCCGCTCTGATATTCGAGTAGTGCCAGCAAAAGGCGCGGATTTATAGAATAATCCTGCGCGACGCGGGTGATGATCTCTGGGCCGCTGAGCATTTCGCCATCCACTTCCTGCTCGTAATTTTTGAGATAGCCATCTTTGCCTTTGAGATAAATTTCCATATCCAAAAGAAGACTGGCGGGACCATAAACCAGCTCAGAATCGGGGATGATTTTGAAGCCAGAACCTTGCTCAGCCGCAGGCAGAAAACGAGCTATATTTGGTGTGGGCGTAGAGATGGCTTCACCGGCCGCGCGGGTGGGCGGCAGCAAAGTGGAAAGGGGAATCGCGGCCTGCGGATTGGATACATCGAAGGGGTCGTAGCTCTCCCAATCGGGGGCTTCTTCGGGGGCGGTGGTGCAGGCAGTAAGTATGAAAATGAGTAGAAATAGAATTATCTTGCGCATGGCAGAATTGTAGCATGTTCTGCTTTGCTGGGCGTTATTTTTTTATATACTGTGGTCAGGGGAATAGGTGAGGAGAGGGTGCGTCGCACCAATGAGATAGTATTTTGTCCGTTAAACGAGCAATGCTTGGGCTGAATCTGAATCTCATTTAGCATGGTGCGACGCACTGCACTCTCGCGATATGGGTAGGAAGAGGGTGCGCCGCACCAACGAGATGGGCATTTTGTCGTTTAATGGGCAATGCTTGGACAGAAACAGAATCCCGTTTAATATGGTGCGACGCGCTAGACCTTCTCTCGCGGTATAATTTTCTTGTTCAAAATTAGGAGGTTTTATGGCGCGTAGAACTACTCTTTTTCTTCCCGATCATTATTATCATATCTACAATCGCGGTGCACATAAAGCCGATATTTTCCGTGATGACAATGACTATGTCTTTTTGTTGAAACTAATCAAAGAGAAAGCGACAGCATTTGATATTTCGGTAATTGCCTATTGCTTGATGAGCAATCATTATCATTTTCTTTTACGTCAAAATGGGGAGAGAACCATCAGCCAATTCATGCAGGCTGTTTTCAATATCTATTCCAAAGCCTTTAATCGAAAATATGAACTTTCGGGAACACTTTTTGAAGGGGCTTTCAAGTCTGTTTTGGTAGAGAGAGATGAATATCTTTTGCATCTTTGTCGTTATATTCACAGTAATCCCCTCGAAGCGGATATGGTCATTAAGCCAGAGCAATGGCATTATTCAAATTATCTTGAATTTATTGGGGAAAGAAAGGGAACACTCGTTGACCGAGAATTTGTGCAGGAGAATTTTGGAACGCCGGAAGAATACAAGGCATTTGTGATGGATTACACTCCACCAGAAAAAATGGAAAAAGAATTACGACATTATTTGTTTTGGGATTAGAGCGGGGGAAAGGGTGCGCGGCGAAGAGGGTGCGTCGCACCAACCAGACGAGCATTTTGTCGTTTAACGGGTAATGCTTGGGCTGAATCTAATCTCGTTAAACATGGTGCGACGCACTGCTCGGCCAAAGCTACGGTATAATTTCTCCATCTAAATACACAACGCAAATGGGAAAATAATGACCGCCCAAGCAAAGCGCAAACTCAAAGTCTTCCTCTGCCACTCCTCGCACGACAAACCTGCCTTGCGAGAGATTTACACGCGCTTGCAAGCCGAAGGCTGGATCGACCCGTGGCTGGACGAAGAAAAGCTCTTCCCCGGGCAGGATTGTGATTTGTGAAAGGGAATAAAAATGAATTCTTCAGAGAATGTCCTAACTGGACAATGGTCATCTAAACAATCTTTACCAAAGAAACTTTTTACTTGTGGGCATTGTGGTCATAAAAGTGGTTCTGAACATGGATACTTACTGCATGCAAAAGGAAAATCTCACATTAAAATAGCTTTTATTTATATCTGTGGAGGATGCAACCAGCCGTCATATTTTGGTGATGGACAACAAGTTCCTGCTCCGATTCTAGGAAATAGAGTAGATGGATTGCCTGAAGAATTAAATAACCTGTATAGCGAAGCTAGACAATGTACCAGTATCGGAGCTTATACAGCTTGTGTTTTAGCATGCCGAAAAATGTTAATGCATATTGCTGTTGATCGCGGGGCTACTGAGGGAGAAAACTTCTGGGCTTATGTTCAATACCTTAACGATAATAATTACATTCCTCCAAATGGAGGCGGTTGGGTAGATTATATTAGAGAAAAAGGAAATGAAGCAAATCATGAAATCGTAGTTATGGAAGAAATGGATGCTTTTAGACTACTTTCGTTTGTAGAGATGTTGTTAAAATTCATTTATGAATTTCCATCCATGTTGCCTTCTAATAATTCTGAAAGTGAAGAAATAGAGGCAGGTGAATAGGTGTTGTGTATTTCCTAGATGACAGATTGTCAATTTGATGTTGACAACTTGTATATAAAATATATAATGGAGGTGGCGGATAAAGCCTGAGGCAATCGTGATGTTGTAAGATGTCATAAGCGTGTTGTAAATGCGCCGATCTCAGGGCCCGCCGATTTTATTTAAATGAGTACACATGTTTATTTTGATGAAAGTGGTGACTTAGGGTGGTCTTTTGAAAAGCCTTATGGACGAGGCGGGTCAAGTAGATATCTTACAATTTCCTTTTTACTTACCCCTAAAGCGGCAAGTAAATATCCCAAAAGATTGGTAAGACAACTTTACAAGAAGTATAAAATTCCTCCAAAGCAAGAGTTGAAAGGTTCTCAGCTGACGGATGAGCAGAGGGAGTTTTTTGTAACAAAGACAATCGCCATGTTGGAAAGTAAGCCCCTTTTGCAGTTGTTGTCTATCACAGTTAAAAAAGAAAATGTGTTTGAGCATATTCGAGCAGATCATAACAAGTTGTATAACTACATGATCCGTTTAACGCTTTTACGCGAAATAAAAGATAAACCACTTGTGATACTTTTTCCTGATCCTAGAAGTGTAAAGGTTCAAAGTGGAAATAGCATGATTGACTATTTGCAAACTGTGTTATGGTTTGACCATAATTCCCGAACGAAATTGCAGGTAGAAGAAATCCCAAGTGAAAAAAGCTTGAATTTGAAATTCATTGACTGGGTAGCTAACACAATAGGACGAAAATATGAAAGAGGAGTAAATGGGTTTGCAGATAGGTTGCTCCCCTATATTTGTTCAAAAGAATTGTATTTCCGTAGATGAAATACATCTTTCGTAATCAAAAAGCCCTCCGAGACTCACCATCCCGAAGGGCTTTTACTTTTATTGATTACCTGATCCCTAATCCCCAATTATTTTTTCAACTTTAACCGCCGTAACCTTATACTCCGGTATTTTTGCCACAGGGTCAAGCGAGGCGTGGGTTAATTCATTCGCCGAGGCTTCGGGGAAGTGGAAGTTGGCGTAGACCATGCCGGGCGGCACGCGTTCGGTGACGAGAGCTTTGCTCTCGATGCTGCCATGCCGCGATGTCAAACGGATGCGATTTTCGCCGCCATTCAGACCAATGCTGGCGGCATCGTCGGGATTGACTTCGACAAGCGATTCGCCGTAGACCTTCATGATGCCCTCCACGCGACGGGTCATTTGACCGCCGTGCCAGTGGTAGAGCACACGTCCCGTTGACATGATGTAGGGGTACTCATCATCGGGAGATTCGGTCGGGGGCACATGCTCGATGGGTTTGAATTTTCCTTTTCCGTGCGCAAATTCGCCAACGTGCAAGATCGGTGTGCCGGGATGCTCGTAGTCTTTGACCGGCCATTGCAGGCGTTCGCCATTTTCGAGACGTTCGTGGCTGATGCCCGCATATTGGGGTGTAAGCGCGGCAATTTCGTCCATAATGGCGGAGGTGGAATCATAGTCCCAGCCGGAATAGGGTGCATTTAACGAGAGCAATTCTGGGGTGAGAGCGATAATCCGCTTTGCCAAATCAGAGATAATATGCCAGTCGGGGCGCGAATCCCCAACGGGCGCGATGGCCTGTCGTACCATCTGCACGCGGCGTTCGGTATTGGTGAACGTGCCCGTTTTTTCGGCAAAGGATGAGCCGGGGAGCAGGACATCGGCATAGACCGACGTCTCCGATTTGAAAAGTTCTTCGAGTACGACAAAATCGCAGGCCTTGAAATTCTTACGAATTTCTTTGGTGTCGGGGTCCGACATAATCGGGTCTTCGCCGAGCACGTAAAGGGCGTGGGTGTTGCCTTCGGTCACTTCGGGCACCATCTCGGTGACGGTTTTGCCGACTTTTGCCTCGGTGCTGCGTCCCCATGCTGCCGCAAATTTCTTTTGCACCTCGGGGTTGAAGGTTTTCTGATAACCGGGGAAATTATTCGGCAGTCCGCCTAAATCGCACGCGCCCTGCACGTTATTTTGTCCACGCAGCGGGTTCGTACCGCCGCCCGAAACGCCCATATTGCCGAGCATCATTTGCAGGCCAGCCAGCGCCATTACATTGCGGACGCCCTTAATATGCTGCGTGATGCCCATCGCCCACATTACGGCCATCGGCTTATGCGTGCCCATTAATTCGGCAGCTTCTTTAAGCTGTGCCACAGGCACGCCCGTAATCTCGCTCACCTTTTCGGGCGGATAATCTTGAATAACAGCGCGATATTCTTCGAAATCTTCGGTGCGTTCCGCGATGTATTCAGTATCTTCATGCCCATTTTGCAGGATTAAGTAGCTCAACCCGTTTATCAGCGCGGTATCTGTGCCGGGCTGATGTTGCAAGTGGATAGTTGCGAGGTCGCTAATATCGATCTTGCGTGGGTCGCAGACAATTAGCTTTGCGCCGCGTCGTTGAATCGCACGGCGTAACTTCGTCCCGAAAACGGGATGTTGGGATGTGGTATTCGAGCCAATGATGAAAAAGGCCTCTGCATTCTCTGCAATATCGTCCATGGCGTTAGTCATTGCGCCTGAGCCAAAAGTGGTAGCCAGACCGGCTACAGTGCTAGAGTGTCAGAGCCGGGCGCAGTGGTCAATATTATTCGTGCCTATGACCTGTCGCGCCAGTTTATTCATTAGATAATTTTCTTCATTCAGACATTTTGCGGATGTCATAAAGCCGATGGAATCGGCTCCGTGACGATCCCGGATTTGGGCTAGGTTGCTGGCCGTGATGTCTAGTGCCACATCCCAACTTGTTTCTGCCCAATCCCAATCCGAAGAATCTCGGTCGATCTCAGACTTTTTCTTGCCCTCGAGCAAATACTTGCGCACGAGCGGCTTCTTCACACGGTCGGGATGCTGCACATATTCCCAGCCATAGCGACCTTTTACACAAGTATGCCCTTCGTTGACGGTGCTTTCACCATCGCCACGCACGCCAATGATCTCGCCGTTGCGGGTTTCAACGATCAAGCCACATCCCACGCCGCAGTAGGGACAGATGGTTTTGGTCTCGCCGGTAGGGAGGCCGTGTTTGAGTTCGGTCTTGTCGTAAAGGGCGCCGGTCGGGCACATATCCACGCAGCGACCGCAGGATTCACAGCTTGAGTCCCAGATGGGCAGATCAAAAGGTGCGGTGATCTTTGTAGAAAAGCCGCGATAGCCGAAGCTGATCGCCTGACGCCCCTGAATTTCATCACATGCACGCACACATTTCCCGCACAGGATACACATATCGAGATTTCGATTGTAAAAGGCGTTGCTCTCGTCGAGTTCGTAAGTGCGGCGTTCACCCTGATAAGGGTTTTTTCCACGTACACCAACATAAGCAGCCACATATTGCAGGTCACAGCGCATATTGCTGACGCAGTGCTGACAATCCAGCGGATGATCGGAGAGCAACAGGTTCATGCTGGTTTTGCGATTGGTCGCGATCATCGCGCTGGATGTGCGGATTTGCATCCCATCCGCGGCGGGGGTAGAACATGCCGTTGGTAAACCCCTATAGCCTTCGATTTCCACAATGCAGAGACGGCAGGCGCCAAATGGCTCCAGCAGCGGATCGTCACAGAGGGTGGGGATATAAACATTTGCTGCCCGTGCTGCATCCAGAACGGTGCTGCCTTCGGGAACTTCGATCTTTTTATTGTCTATTGTAATTTTTAAATTGGTCATGAGTTCTCCTCGGTTGCTATGCGACCAAAACGGCATCGAACTTGCAGACTTGGCGACAGGTATCGCAACGTGTGCATAGCTCAGGATCAATTACATGGATTTCACGACGCGCACCAGTAATGGCTTCTGTTGGGCAGGCGCGTAAGCAAACCATGCAGCCTGTACAGTCGTCGGGGTCAATTTCGTATGTGATCAGCGCTTTGCATTGTCCGGCGGGGCAGCGACCTTCGAGAATATGGGCTTCATATTCTTCTCTGAAATATTTTAGTGTTGTTAAAACGGGGTTTGGCGCAGATTGCCCTAGCCCACACAAAGAAGAATCTCTAATGGATGGGGCTAATTCTTCGAGTGCATCCAAGTCTTCAATTTTGCCATGTCTGGCAGTGATGCGAGTCAGGATTTCGAGCATTCGTTTTGTACCCAAACGACAGGGAACGCACTTTCCGCAAGATTCAGATTGGGTGAAGGTCAGGAAGTAGCGGGCGACATCCACCATACAGGTCGATTCGTCCATGATAACCAAACCGCCAGAACCCATGATTGAGCCAGCCTCTGCGAGGGCTTCATAGTCGATGGTCAGGTCAAGCATTTCCTTGGGCAAACATCCGCCGGAAGGTCCACCGGTTTGGGCAGCTTTGAACTCTTTCCCATCCGGGATGCCGCCGCCGATGTCGTAGATGACTTTGCGGAGAGACATGCCGAGTTCAACTTCGATCAAGCCGGTATTTTGTACTTTGCCTGTCAGCGCAAAGGTTTTTGTGCCTTTGCTTTTCTCCGTCCCTTTTTCTGCCCAACTTTTTGCGCCTTGCGAGAGAACGACGGGGATATTGTTGAGCGTCTCAACATTATTAATAATGGTCGGGATGCCCCACAACCCGGATTGAGCAGGGTAGGGTGGGCGCGGCATCGGCATCCCTCGGTTGCCTTCAATGGAAGCGATCAGCGATGTCTCTTCGCCACAAACAAATGCGCCTGCGCCTTCTTTGAGTTTTATATCAAAGGAAAAATCAGTGCCCAGGATATTTTCCCCAAGCAGATTTTTCTCACGCGCCTGTTCAAGGGCAAGTTTCAGGCGGTCAATAGCAAGCGGATATTCTGCGCGGCAATAAATATAGCCGAAGTCTGCGCCGATGGCGTACCCGGCAATGATCATCCCTTCGATGACAGAATGCGGGTCGCCTTCGAGCACGCTGCGATTCATAAATGCGCCCGGGTCGCCTTCGTCGGCATTGCAGATGACGTATCCGTAGGAAGGCAGATCGGATTTAGATTCTTTCAGGGCGCGGATATTATCGGCAGCAATCGTCCACTTGCGACCAGCGGGGAAGCCAGCTCCCCCACGTCCACGCAGTCCGGCGTCCAGCGTTTCTTGCACGACTGCTTCGGGAGTCATATCCAATAAGGCGCGTGAGAGACCGGCGTAACCATCGTTGGCGATATAATCTTCGATCTTTTCGGGGTCAATAAATCCGCAATTGCGCAAAACCGTTCGTTCTTGCGGCGCAAAGAAGGGGATTTCGTTCCATGATGGGATTTCGGCAAAAGCATCATCTCCGATCACAGCCAGAGACTTTTTATGTTCGTAGATATTGTGGAGGAAAACGTTTTCAAGGATCTTTTTCGTTTCCCCGGGCGTGACAGGACCATAACTCAGGCGTGGTTGCCCGGGAATTTCAATATCGAGCAAAGGTTCTTTATAACAAATCCCGATACAGCCTACAGAAACAACGTCGGCGTTGATCTCTGTGTTATTGGCGAGTGTCCGTTCAGCAGCCTCCAGAATCGCGTTGCCCCCGGCGGCGATGCCGCAAGTCCCCAAACCAATTGCGATGCGGGCTTTATCAGCTCTTTGTGCGCTAACTTCTTCGTCAGCCCATTTACGGATGGCGGTGTAATTACTCATTAGTTGCCTCCCCGCCGTTTTTGCCTGCGGCACTTTCCTTGGCTATTGCCTTGATGATTTTACGCACCATCCTGCGTGCCTGATCGGGCGTGATATTACCTTTTGTTTCCTCGTCAATAATGATGACGGGCGCGAGAGAGCAAGCACCAAAACAAGCCACTTTTTCGACGGTAAATTCACCGTCTTCGGTGGTTTCTTCTCCATCAGTGAGACCAAGTTCATCTTCGACAGCGTCAATGATGAGCGGCGCACCACGCACATGGCAGGCGGTTCCGCTGCAAATTTTGACCATATGTTTTCCTGTCGGGTTCAGGCGGAACTGAGAATAAAAGGTAAGCACGCCAAAAATTTCGCTGGTCGAGACGCGCAATGCTACACTGATCTCGTCAATGGCTTCTTTGGGCACATATCCCATTTCCACTTGCACCTGTTGCAGCAAGGGGATCAGGGCACTGCGATCTTGTGTGCTAACTGTCATAGAGCCTCCAATAAATTTGGAAAAATTCAGTAGATCATGATTTTGTCATTGCGAGGCAGTTTTATCGCCGACGCAATCTCCATCTCAGAATGGGGGATTGCTTCACTTCGTTCGCAATGACGCTAGTATGTACTGAAATTACCTAATTATTATGCTTTTCTTCTTCTTTTATGAGTAGTCGCATCTTTCTTGAATTTGTCTGACATTTGTCGTGATACAGTCACTCTTCTTCTGAAATATCTTCTTTCTTTTCACTCGTACCCGAGTTTTGCGAAAAAGCCACAGCCAAGGCAATGCCAACGCCCACCCCAACGGCGATATTATCCGCTCCTGTGCCGATTGCGATGCCAACGCCAATACCAAGTAAAAGACCAAAGCGTGCTTTTCTTAGATTCTGATCCATTAGATTTCCTTTTCTTTCTCTACCGAAGTAATTCTTTCAGGATGAGTATACAGATTAAAACGGTGACGCTTCGCATAACCGATTAGCGTGATGCCCTGCTGCTCTGCCAACTCTACGGACATCGAGCTTGGGGATGTGCGGGATATGACGACGGATACGCCCAGCCTGATTGCCTTCTGCATCATCTCTGAGCTGATGCGTCCTGTCGTCAAGATCATAATTGTTTTGGGCGTGATACCGCCCATCAACATCTGCCCGGCAATTTTATCGAGCGTATTATGCCGCCCAATATCTTCGGCGGCGGCGAGAACTTTTTCTCCGTCCGTCAGCACGGATGTGTGGATCCCGCCGCTTTGGCGGTAGAGCGTTTGGTTCTCATCCAGCATTTTTAGCAAGAGGGGAATATCTTTGGGGCTGAGCATCACGCCATTTTGCTGCCGAGCAAGCCCATGACTTGCGTGCGTTCCTGCGCTGAACTGCGTCGAAGCGTCGATGGATGTCATCCCCCCAGTGCAGCCGGATGTACGCGTCCACTTTTTGGGTTTCTCGGCGGCGTGGTTGAGCCAGACATCCACGTTATCGCCATGTTCGCAAACACGCACATCGGCAACTTCATCGAAATTCTTGATGATATCTTCGTTGAAGAGAAATCCGATGGCGAGGGCTTCGAGCAGGGAGGGGGTACACATAAAAGTCAGCCAGGCTTCGCCATTGACAGTGAGCGAGACGGGGGCTTCGGTGGGCAGGTGGGCGTCTATTTTTTCGTTCTTTCCGTTTTGAAAGAAGTGGTATTGAGTGGGGATATTAGGTTTTTTCATTTTCTACCGTTAAATAAAGGGTGGTTTTAGACTAATTTTCCGATGATTTTTATGCAGGGGCGTGTAAAAACATCATCGGCGTGGGGCGCGTCTTCGAGTTCACCACTCAGGTCAATGCCGGGATAGTGGAGATTGCGGTGCATCTCTTTGCGCCAGTTGGGGCAATCTGTCACGTCGTAGACGATGCCATCGTAAGCGACCCATTTTGCCTCTTCATCGTCACCATTGTGGCGCATGAGTTGGGCAGAGGTGATGGTTTTGTTGGGGATATTCATGGTGTTATTTTAACACGTCCCCTTAAAATTTTAACGCGAATGCTCGCGAATGAACAAATGACACGAATAAAAGCATTTTTTTAAATATTCGCGAACATTCGCTCATTCGCGCAATTCGTGTTGAAAAATTATCTGACAACATTTGCATGATATGGCATAATAACCGCATCTTAAAAACTGAGGTAGAAATGACAAAGAAAATTCTTATTGACGGGCAGTCGTTGACCATCGAGCAGGTGGTTTTGGTTGCGTATGGCGAAGCGGGGATGCCAAAGGTCAAGATCACACCCGATGCACAGAAGCAAGTTCAAAGGGCGGCAGATGCCGTCCAGACTTTGCTTGAGCGTGGCGAAGTCGCTTATGGCATCACAACGGGATTTGGCGCGTTTAAAGATCGCGTTATCCCCCTTGAAGATGTGCGCACTTTGCAAAAAAATATCATTATGAGCCACGCTGTGGGGACAGGGGATATGTACGACATCCCGACCACAAGGGCGATTATGCTCATCCGGGCAAATACCCTTTCTCGTGGACATTCCGGGATACGCCCCCGTACCCTGGGCTTGCTCGTTGATATGCTCAATCACAGGGTTCATCCCCAAATCCCCGAAAAAGGATCGCTCGGCGCAAGCGGAGATTTAGCCCCGCTCGCCCACATGGCGCTGGTCATGATCGGGATGGGCGAAGCCGAATATCGAGGTGAAATTTTGCCTGGCGTAGAGGCGTTAGAACGCGCTGGTTTAGAACCCATTCAGTTGGCTGCAAAAGAAGGCTTGGCACTCACCAACGGAACGACGGTTATGTGTGCGTTGGGGACACTTTTGGTGCATAAATCCGAACGTCTCTGCGGCGTGATGGATACCGCTGGTGCGCTGAGTCTCGAAGCCCTGAACGGTACGCCGCTCGCTTTCGATGAGCGCATTCATAATTTGCGTCCTTTCCCCCGGCAGATAGAGACAGCCAAACATCTCCGTGATTTATTAAAAGGTAGCGACTTTACCAGAGACTACGATCCCAGCAATGTGCAGGATGCTTATACCCTGCGCTGTATGCCCCAAGTGCATGGCGCAGCTCGTGAAGCAATTGCCTATACCCGCTGGGTGATGGAAATTGAGCTGAACGCCGTCACTGATAATCCGCTTATCTTCATTGACGATGAAAGCGAAGAAATTACTGTCATCTCAGGTGGGAATTTCCATGGCGAGCCTTTAGCGATAGCAATGGATTATCTCGCCATTGCGCTGACCGAGTTGGGCAATATCTCCGAACGCCGCATGATGCGTCTAACGGATGAGTGTAGTAATTCCCAAATATTGCCGGCATTTCTGACGAAAAAAGGTGGGTTGAACTCCGGTTTTATGATTACGCAATACACTGCCGCTGCACTCGCCACCGAAAATAAGGTTTTGGCGCACCCCGCCAGTGTAGACAGCATCCCGACTTCCGCAAACGTGGAAGACCACGTCAGCATGGGCTTGACGGCGGGGTTGAAACTGCGCCAAATCGCTTTAAATGTGGAGCATATCCTCGCTCTCGAACTGATGGCTGCCGCACAAGGTATTGATTTTCGCCGCGAAGAAACAGGTGAGAATGCCAAGCTCGGAGAAGGCACTGCCCCGGTCTATGCGCTTATCCGTGAGAAAGTTCCCTTTATTGAAGAAGACACTGTTTTATATGAATATATCTCCACTGTGAAGGCGTTGGTCTCAAGCGGTGCGTTGGATGAGTTTGTTTGTTAGCCTGAGTTTTTGATAAAGGGGTTCACCCCAGATGAACTCAGGTTTCAGAGCTTCTTTTGGAACGGATAAACCAGTATTCTCATTGCTATTAGGTTATTTAACTGAACGAGTGTTATACGATACAAGATGGCCGCGTTTTTTGCTGAGAAACCAACCGATTAGCAAAATTACTGCGACCACGATAGAAAGTCGAGTTGAAACGTTCGTGAATAGTGATCCTTTCAGGAAGATATGCCCTAACACTGCGCCTAAAATAGACCATGGAAGCAGTAACATGAATGCTTGAAATATCCTGTTGATCGGTAAACCTCCACGAGAGCCGACGATTTGGGTTTTGTATTTAGGACTTCCATTCGGGTTACGAGGGATTTTTGGATCAACAAAAGAGTGTTTTCGATTAAAAATCGTATCAAAGATGATTCTTAATACTCGAATGTCTTCAAAATATGCGAAATGGCTTTTGTTGGGATCAGGGAACCAGCGATTATAAATTTCGTAGTTATCAACCCGGAGATCAGCATGATTGGCATTGTGAGGAGATTCGATGGATCCGCTAATAATATCGGCTGCATCCCAAAAATTGATCCAGTGAATTTGCTTTTTTGTATTTTTTGCGAAAGGAACTTCGCTAATATCCCCACGAATTTGTTCAATGACACGGTTAAACCGGTGGCTTTTGCTTTTGTAATTTTCGAAGAAATAATAAACTTTGTCTATGGGTGTTGCAAGCGATATGAAATGTTCGATTTTATAGAGCGGTAATGGAGATTTTATTGGCGCGCCACCGATATTACGAGCGCGATTATATCTTCCTGTTTCAAGTAATGCATCGTGAGCAACTGAGGTACCTAAACTATGTGCGATAACGATGACCCGATCACAATACTTATAATCTAGTAATACGTGATGAAATATATCGCTGGCTACTTTTACAACCTTCTTCCTTCGAAGATATTTCTCATCCGTTTCTGTATAAGTTGCCCACATCTGAACATCACCAAGATAATTTTTTAGAAAACTTGTTATCCCTAAACCAAGAAATACACTGACAACCGCGAGAACGTTTTTGAAGGACACTTCCTGTTCAAACTGAAATGGCAAGTTTGATGTATCGATAACGCTGAGTACGTTGAGGAGGATTGTTGCTATCCAAAAGAGAGCGCCGGCTCCTAGGACAAGGGTGATAAACAAAGTTAGTAGAACAAATTCATTAAATATTTCACTTATTAGGTAATAAAACTTCCAGTGCTTTGCCAATAAAACTAAATT
>JABGQT010000013.1 GCA_018648685.1 Anaerolineae bacterium | reverse complement strand
GCTGGGCAGCGTTATGCCAAGCTTGCCCAACTTGGGCCTGATCTGATTCAGGCGTTAATGCGCAAACGACTTAGCCCTTATGCTGAGAATCATGTTGATATTTCAGATGAATTCAAGCATATCTTCAAGCCATTTTCTGAAGAAAATATCCATGCTTTGGCACACTCGCTCTTTTCTAGCAGCTGGGAAGAGCCATAAAAACAGCCTTGCCGAAACCTTGCCCTAGCCTGTCCGAACCTGATCCGAAACATGTCCTAATCTTGTCCGCATCCAAAAAGGAAAAAATGTACATCAACTGTCCAAATCCATACCGAAACCAAGCCAAGGCTCTGCCGAAACCTGTCCGCAGAAAATTACAAAAAACGGACTACCCCCTTCGGGGGTATGGCTCGTCCATATTATTCCCCACTCACCCCAAGAAAAACATATGATCCGCATAACAAAAACATCACCGTTCCCATCTGGCGGACGCTCTCCGTCCGTTACTAAAGGCCTCACACCCCAAAAGACACAATATGCAGCGGATGCAGTTCTGCGCCGTGGACTCTCTACAGAAGCCTGGCAGACACTAGACCAGCTTTATGTTAGCGGGATCATGACGATTGAACAAATCAGTCTGGCACGGCGCACCCTGCGAAATTATGCAAGAGAGCGCCTGATCACTCGCTATACCTATCCTGTGCAAGAAGTGGTTCGCCAGCTAGGGGAACGTTTTCTCCCTGTGGAAGATGGACAGCTCTACACCCTTGGACCAGTGGGTGTGGAGATTCTAACAACTCGACACGGGATACGACCAACACAGCGCTATCTGGCTTATCCCTTTGAGCGTGTTTTGCCCGCTTTGATCTTGAATGAGATCATCCAGCGTATTGAAACTGAAGCAATAAAATATGACTGGACTTTGAGGCGTTATAGTCCTGAGCAGGCGCAATTGATGAAGAATGAAAAGGTGATCTTCTCGCCAAGTGCCTTGATCTCTCTGGAACAGGGTGAGCATATTATTTTCTTCGCCCTTGAATATCATGATGAAGAGCACAGTCGCGGCGCATGGCGAAAGGTGCTGCACTATGAAGATGCGAGCGAGAGTAGGCTTTGGGAAGAGAAATGGCTAGGGGAAAACTTTCCCCTGGTGTTGGCTGTCTTCTGGCATAGTAGGGTTGGGGAAGGGTATAGCAAAGCGATCTCAGAAATGAGGGCTGTGAATACGTCTTTTTATGGGCGTAATTTGGAAGGACTCTTGCAGGCTGGGGGAATGGATGCTTGGGTAAATATTGAGAAAGGGGATAGGGAGAACGTTTTCCCCTGGTTGGAGTAGGTGATGATTATATTTGATGAATTTGAACGCTACTTGGAAGAAAAAGATCGGGCGGAGACAACGATCCGGGGCTACCTTGCAGACCTACGCCTTTTTGCAAAATGGTTTCTGGTTGAAAACGGTGAAGCATTGACGACCAAAAATTGGGTCTCATCTGACGTACGCCGGTATCGTGAGCATTTACTGGCGCAGGGAATGAAGCCGCAGACGATTAATCGACGTTTGGCAGCAGTTGCTTCTTTTGGGAACTGGTCTGTGCAGGCAGGGCATCTTGGGAGCAATCCGGCGTTACATATTCGCAGCGTAGCTACAGCTGCTCTTAGCCCCAAGTGGCTGGAGAAAAAGGAGAAGGCTGCGCTTGTGCGTGCCGCAGAAAAAGATGTACAGTTCGCACGGACCCGTTATCCCCGCTTGTGGATCTCGCGTTTGCGGGATGCGACACTCCTTATTCTTTTGCTCAACACAGGATTACGAGTTGGGGAGTTTTGCGCTTTGGATGTTGGCGATTTAAAACTCAGTGAGCGCAAAGGGAGCGTGACTGTGCGTTCTGGAAAGGGGCAAAAACAGCGCTTGGTGCCTTTGAATGCAGAAGCGCGCATCTTTTTGCAGCAATGGTTGCTTTATCGCCCTGTTGTAGAGACCAATGCTCTTTTTATTGGGCAGCGTGGCGAGCGTGTAACCGCTCGTTCTGTCCAGCGAGCAGCGAAGAGATTGGCAAAAGCTGCCGAGATAAGTAATGTGACCCCGCATGTGCTTCGGCACACTTTTGCAAAATCCTTGCTGGATAGTGGTGTCGGGATAGAAAAAGTCGCTGCGCTTTTGGGGCACAGCGACTTGAATACGACACGGATCTATGTGATGCCTAGTGAAGGGGATTTGGAAGAGGCGGTGAGGACTTTGGGGTAGGTGTTTTACATAAGCCATCTCCCAATGCCTATTTTATAGCCCTAATCTAAATACCATGTTGCAGCACGTTGAATTCTAGATAAACTACCATTTACATGAG
>JABGQT010000038.1 GCA_018648685.1 Anaerolineae bacterium | reverse complement strand
TAGTGTCTTATTTTTTATGTCCATTTTTCCATTTTCACCTGAGGCGGAACAATTAGGCAGATGTTCCACAGCGTTTCCCATTATATTTTCAAATACCTCTTTAATTTGTGTTTGAGGTACATTGACTATGGGGAGCGTAGGATTGTACTTCTCGTGTACTTGGACAGATGAATATAGGTGGCTGTTTGAATTAATGATTTTGGATAATAATTCATTAACATTGACTGGTTCGGGGGTGCCCATTAGTTCAGGCAACTTCTTCAAACTGGTTGCCATTTCTCTTAAAACACTATTGTCACCCTCAATTCTCGAGAGTGAGTATTCAATTTCAGGGCTTTTTACGTCAAGTTTCTTAAGATAGTCACGTACCATCTTTGTCTCAACGGGAATCGTTCCAACTATTCCAATCACTCGGTGAGAGAGAGCACTCCCAATTTTATTTAGCAACGCGAGCATTTCGAGATTGGCTCGAGCATTTTGTTCTTTTTCAAGCAATCTAGCGACCTGAAGTGCTACCCCCGCTTGATTTGCAAAGAGTCGAATTGTGTTTACTTCTTCTGTACTAAAGAGATGAGGTTTACGAAGACTTACATATAGAACAGCTAAATGTGAGACTTCAGTGTGAACAGATACACCTACAAACGCTTTTATACCTTCACGCCTAAGAAATTTGCTATCCCTTAATTCTGTTTTTTCTAAACTCACATCATTGATAATAATTACATTTTCTTTTTTAACACGCGCAGCCATTCCACCCTCTATACGGGGTTTGTCATGCAAATTAAGGGGTTTGTTGAGACCCCAAGCCCCTTCAGATCCAATACTGTAATACTCTTCCCGAGTTGGACTAAAGGGGTAGATAGTTGCACATGCAGCACCAGAAATATTACAAGCTACTCGTGCGATTTCATCAAGTACTATCTTAGTTATGGGTTTGGTTTCAATCTCCTCGCTTTGAGCTATGGCTTCAGAAAGACTTTGCCCAGCATCAACAAGCCTTGTTAGAGATTCCTGCCGTTCAGCTAATTCCTGAAAAAGACGAGCATTATATATTGCTATTGCAGCTTGATTAGCTATCAAGTTAGCCACGTTTAATATGTCTGATGTTATCGCACCCTTTTTATGATAATTAATATAAAGCACTCCTACTATCTCGTTAGCTTTTTTTAAGGGTAATCCTATTACAGACTGGACATTTGCTGCTTTTGTGAATGGGCTATCTCGATAAGGAGTATCTTCATACTGAGCATCGTTAGAAATCAATGGTATACCAGATTTTACAATCGTGGCAGTGGGACCATTTTCACGTGGTCTACGAATTAACTTAGGCAAAAGTTTTTTTCCCAAATCGGTCGCCAAGGTATATTGATTAGACGCTTGATTATATAGGTGACATACTGCTCTATCTGCCACCAATACTTGACGAGCACTTTCTCCCACTAATTCTAATATTTCTGCAAGCTCTATATTCGAAGTTAAAGCAATCCCAATTTCGTAAAGCTCAGACAATACCGTTGCATTAAGGATATTTTTATGAGAAGAATCTTTTTTCATCTTTCGTTCCTTAATCACTATCGTTTTTTCAATAGCATAATTTCATCTAATGCTCATTATAGCATGGGTACGATTTTGCAGATTTCGCGTTCTCAATCCTGACCGGGGATGAGCTTTTCTTTGTCGAGCCAGGCATCCGCCCCATCCGCTACGAGGCGGTTGTGGAGGGCGCGGACGCGAGTCGCATCCGCGTGGGCATGGGAAAGGAAGACTTTTAGGGGGCGAGGCATAAATGATGAATTATGAATTTTGAATGCAGAATGAAAAGATTAAACACAATGGGCACGAAGGTTCACGAAGGAAAAGCTGTTTTTTACTTTGTGCTTCTTGGTGTCCTTCGTGTTTAAAGAATTTAAAACTGGCGAATTCTAATTTTTACTGTGTCAGAAGTTCTTCGTTCAGCCACTAAAAGGAAAGGAGGGCTTACTTCCAAATCACGTTCAAAAATTGCTTTCAATATTTGTATTGTGAATTCGGGGCGAATATGCCCGGGACGCAAGTAAATAATTCCCACAAAGTTTGTGCCAAAGAGAGCCAAGCCACCAAAATCGCTATCATGTGTCAATACTATCCGCCCACCTTCAGATGCTTTCAAGAGGATATATTCATCGGTAACGCCAAACTCTCCCCGCTCAGCGATGGAGGTAATATCAAAGCCTGATTCTCGCAGATAAGCAACTACATCGGGGTGGATATTTTCATCGGCGAATAGCGGAAAATCAGAAGGATTCACACTTCAACCTGCAAATCTAAAAGAATTTCGTTCTTTACGGTCGAAGCGGCATATCTTAGAGCTTCTTCTATCGCGGTCAAATTTAATTGTGGATATGCTTCTAAAAGTTCATTGCGCGTTGCACCGCTCGCGAAAAGTTCTAAAATAAATTCAACGCTTAGACGCGTGCCGCGAATATGTGGTTTTCCACTTAGAATTTTTGGATCGTAGGAAATTAATTGGAACATAATACTCTCCTTTTACTCACGATCATTATACCGCAGAGAAAAGAGTCGAATATAACAGGGGATGAGCTTTTCTTTGTCGAGCCAGGCATCCACTCCGTCCGCTACGAGGCGGTCGTAGAGGGCGCGGATGGCGGTCGTATCGGCGTGGGCGCACCCCTGCGGAGCACTTTGGGAGAGGCGCTGTCCTGAGCTTGTCGAAGGGAAGACTTTTAGAGGGCGGCTCATTTTGAAGGTAGAATTTTGAGTGATGAATGCAGAATGAAAAGATTAAACACAAAGGTCTCAAAGATTTACGAAGGAAATGCTTTGGGATTTGGTTTTAACTTTGTGCTTCTTGGTGTCCTTTGTGTTTAGAAAGACGAAGGTTTTCCCCAACCCTGAAATTATACAGCAAAAGGATGACCGGGGATAAGTTTTTCTTTGTCGAGCCAGGCATCCACTCCGTCCGCTACGAGGCGGTCGTAGAGGGCGCGGATGGCGGTCGTATCGGCGTGGGTGCGCCTTTGGGCGTTAGGAGAGGAAGACTTTTATAGGGCGGCTCATTTTGAAGGTAGAATTTTGAATGAAGAATGCAGAATGAAAAGATTAAACACAAAGGTCTCGATACCCTTTCAGGGCACAGGCGGTTCATGAAGGAAAAGCTTTGGGGTTTGGTTTTAACTTTGTGTTTCTTGGTGTCCTTCGTGTTTAGAAAATTATGGAATTTCCCGACCTCAATCGAGGTACAATAAGCCCCGTCTTTTATTCATCTATAGCATTAGGAAAAATCTTGTTCGAAATCATCTTTCTCGGAACCTCCGCATCCGCACCTTCTATTCGGCGCGGGTTGTCGGCACAGATCGTCAAGCATGACGAATATCGTTTTCTTGTAGATTGTGGCGAGGGTACGCAACGCCAAATCTTACAATCGGGCATGGGTTTTAAGCGTCTTACCCGTGTCTTGCTCACACACGGACATCTCGATCATATTCTCGGGCTTGCCGGTTTGCTCTCCACCCTCACGCGTTGGGAGGCATTGGACGAATTTGAAATTTTTGCCAGCAAACGCACGCTGGAGCGTGTTCATAATTTGCTCTACGGTGTCGTCTGGCCTCATAAAAAACCGCCAGCAAAACTCTATTTGCGCGAGGTGGAACCGGGCGTTATTTTTGAAGCCAAAGATTTTACAGTCAGCGCCTTTCAGGTTTCCCATCGTGGGCCGGGATGTTTTGGCTATAAATTTGAAGAAAAATCTCACCGTCCCTTTTTAGCGGATAAAGCGGATTCGCTCGGCGTTCCTTTTGGTCCCGAACGAAAAGATTTGGTACAGGGGAAAAGCATCACCCTCGCAAACGGCACCCGGATCGAATCGGAAGATGTGCTGGGTTCCCTTCAAAAGGGCGCCAGCCTGGCAATTACGGGGGATCTTGGGCGTACCGATAATTTGCTCGAGATCTGTCGTGGTTTGGATACGCTTATTATCGAAGCGACCTATATCCACGAAGATGCTGAAATGGCGGGTAAATTTGGACACCTTACGGCACGGCAGGCTGCCGAATTGGCGAAGCAAGCCGGGGTCAAGCGTTTGATCCTGACTCATTTTTCCCGCCGATACCGTGAAAGAGATATTATCCGCGAAGCGCGCGCGATCTTCCCAAATTCCTTTACTGCTCGCGATTTCGATACCTATCAAGTTAAAAGAGAAGAAAATGAACAAAAATAACTATACTATCGGGGTGCTCACTTCAGGAGGTGATGCCCCGGGAATGAACGCCTGCGTAAGAGCCGTTACGCGGACCAGTTTTTTAAAGGGCGCAAAAATTGTTGGCGTAATGAATGGGTACGAGGGCTTAATAAACGGTGAATTTAAACGCTGGAAAAACGCCCGTGATGTCAGTGGCTTTCTCAGAAAAGGCGGAACCGCCCTGCAAACAAAACGCAGCGAGCGTTTCCGTGAAAAAAGCGGACAACGTGAAGCGATCCGCAATATGAACGAAGAAGGGATAGACGGGTTGATCGCTATCGGCGGCGACGGCACATTAACCGGCGCACACGCCCTTGCGAAACAAGGCATACAAGTGATCGGCGTACCTGCCAGCATTGATAATGATATTTGGGGCACCGATATGTCCATTGGCGTGGATACCGCCCTAAATACGATCACAGAAGCTGTAGACAAATTACGTGATACAGCCTCTTCACATACCCGCGCCTTTTTGGTTGAAACAATGGGGCGAAACAGCGGCTACCTGGCAGTACAAGCCGGAATCACCTCTGGCGCCGATATTGTTCTTTGCCCCGAATTTCCGATAACAGTAGAAGATGTGGCAGAGCAAGTCGAAGATGCCTACAGGCGCGGCAAGAATCACGCCATCATCATCGCGGCAGAAGGAGCACAAATCCGTTCGACCGACCTGGCGAAGCGTCTTGACGAATTGGATGTAGGCTTCAAAACGCGCGTGACTATTCTCGGGCATATTCAACGCGGCGGCTCCCCAACCGCCTTTGATCGTCTTCTAGCAACCCGCCTCGGCATTCGCGCTGTAGAAGTTTTGCTCGAAGGGACAACTGACTATATGGTCGGCTTGCGCGGGCGCGACATCACCATGGCACCGCTCGAAGATGTCATTAGCAATCCACGCCCGTTAAATATGGAGCACTATAATATGGTGCGCCAGTTGGCAAAGTAATCATCAGCGAAAAGGAGTCCAAAATCTGGAGATTTTAGCTTTATGAAATTCAACGTCTGGAGACGTTGGACTCCACTAGAATAGCCCCCTCCTCGTAGTAAGGGCTTCAGCCCCTAGAAGAAAAATATTAGCACCAAGAAAAGGAAGCCCCATGAATCATTTCTCATCAATTTGTATTTTTTGCGGATCATCCGATTCGGTACACGCGGACTATCTGCTTGCTGCGCATCAAATGGGCGCGGTTCTCGCAAAAAATAATATCCGCTTAGTTTATGGCGGCGGCAAAACGGGATTAATGGGCGCAGTCGCCGACGGCGTGATCGAAAATGGCGGCGAAGTTGTTGGCGTTATTATCCCCAGCATGAATACGCCCGAATTGGCACAAGACAATCTCGCCCGCATGGAAGTAGAACCCACCATGCACGCCCGCAAAGCCCGCATGCATGAACTCGCCGACGGATTCATTGCCCTCCCCGGCGGGTTCGGCACCCTCGATGAACTCTTTGAAACCCTGACCTGGAAGCAGATCGGCGAACACGGCAAACCCGTCGGCTTGCTGGATGTGCGCAGCTATTTTCAGCCAATGCTCGGTATGATCGACCACTTCGCCAAAGAGGGCTTCATCTTTCAAGAACACAGTGAGGGGATAATTTCTGATGCAGACCCTGCTACCTTGTTAGATGGAATGGCAAATCACAATCACTCCGATGATGCCGTCAAAAGATGGATGAGGCAGGAGTAAAATTGGCATATAATTAGCAGAGTTGTACCCGAGCAACTCTAATCAATAGCTTTACGAAGACAGAAAAAACATAAAAGGGTAGGTAATGATGGATGAAAAGAAAACACTTAGGCAAGCAGCAGCACTTTTGAAAAAAGGCGAAAAAGAAGATGCTCGCCAGCTACTGATCTCACTCCTAAAAGAAAACCCAAATTCAGCTGATACTTGGTGGCTATTAAGCTATACAGTCAGCAAGAAAGAACAACAAACTGACTGCCTTAAACGAGCATTGCGTTTAAACGCTGAACATAAAAGAGCACATGCTCGTCTTGCTTCTCTAAACAATAAACCTTCTCCTGAAACTCCAAATCCTCCTCAAAAGAAGAAGCAGAAAATTCGTGGCGGGATCATCGCTATTGTAGCTGTTGTCTTTTGTTTAGGAATCCTGGGGATTGGCTATTTTGCTTTTAACATTATGAATGCAACGAAAGTAGATGTTCCGCTACCTACTCCCACAGGTGTTTTTCCGACGAATACGCCAAGTCCACCACAATCGCTGCCCCCAACATGGATACCAATGCCGGTAGCAACAATACCTACATCTATGCCCTCTGAAGATAATAGCTTAACAGACACAAGTACTTTCCAACCCGGCGATCCGACGGCAACGCCCCTTGGAACGAATATTACAGACTCTAATTTCATCGAAGGCAAAAAAGCCTATGACGCAGGAAGTTATGAAGACGCGATTACTTTAATGAGTGCTGTAATCAAATCCAATCCCAATCTCGCCCCTCCTTATCGATATCGAGGGACAGCTTATTGGTATCTTGGTGATTGTGTTTCTGGTCTAGAAGACCATGAAAAAGCACTGTCAATCAATCCTGATTATGCAGAATCATGGGCTGGGCGTGGACTAACGCACTCTTGTCTTGGAAATTTTGAACAAGAATTAGAAGATTTCCAAAAAGCTCTTTCTCTTGATCCCAGCCTAGCCTTTGTTCACCATAACTTAGGCGTCCATTATTATGATATAGGGGATTATGAAAGGTCTTTAGAAGAATACAGCCTAAGTGTTGCTATTGACCCTAACAGGGCTGGTGCTTGGAGTGGGAGAAGTGAGGCTTTAGCTGGATTAGGCAGATATAAAGAATGTATTTCAAGCGCAACAAGAGCTTTAGAAATTAACCCTGAAGAGTGGATCGCCTATGGAGACCGAGCTTATTGTAAAACAAGCATGGAACTTCACGCAACTGCTATCGAAGATTATAAAAAATATATTTCAAATAACGAATCTGACGCTATTGGCTGGTATAACCTTGGGATAGCTCAAAGGAAGTCAGGAAACTCTCAAGATGCAATTTTCTCCAATACAAAGGCATTGGAGCTTGAGCCATCCTATCATGAAGCTTATATCAACAGAGGGTATGCATTTTTTACATTGGGGAAATTTACAGAAGCGTTAAATGATTATGATGCCGCGTTACAATTTGGGGATATACCACTTGCATACACAAATCGTGGTGAGACTTATTTAGAAATGGGTAAATTCAACGAAGCAATTGCGGATAATGAGAAAGCGTTATCACTTTATCCAATCAATGCAAAAGCTTATTGTGTATTATCTAGAGCGTATTTTGAAGTAGGGAGATATCAAGATAGTTTAAATGCTGCCCTATCTTCTAATCAAATTGCTCCTGATTGTGGAGGGCAAAAGCTTGTTGAGACACAGGCGCGAGCGTATTATGCTTTAGGCAACTATGAACAAGCACTTTTCCATATAAACGAAGCTCTTAACTATGGGTCTTATGCTCTTGGTTATTATTATCGAGGCATTATTAACGAGGCTGCTGCAAATAAGACAGAGGCTATTCATGATCTGGAACAATTTCTTGCCTTTGTAACAGACAAAAATGAGTGGAAGGATGAAATCGCAGATGCCACAGTCAGGCTTGCAAGATTAAAACAATAAATATAAAACCAAAATCGTCTATAATTCACCTACCTTAACCTTCCACCTTCAACCTTCAACCCAAATGTCAACTGTAGACGAAATCAAAGCCCGCCTGAATATCATCGACCTCGTATCCGAGAGTGGTGTTCAGTTGCGTCGGTCGGGGCGAAACCATACCGGTTTTTGCCCTTTCCATAGCAATACCAAAACCCCCGCTTTCGTGGTTTGGGAAGAAACGGGCACCTGGAAATGTTTCGGCGAATGTAACGACGGGGGCGATATTTTCAAATTCGTCATGAAAAAAGAAGGCTGGGATTTCAAAGAGACCCTTCGCCACCTCGCGCAAAAAGCGGGCGTTGAACTTAAAGAATATACGCCGCAGCAAAAAGAAGAACGCGACGCACACGAAAAACTCCGCACCCTGCTCGAAGAAATCGCCCTCTTTTACCATCAACAACTCAAGACCCCGGCGGGCACGAAAACCCTCGCTTATCTCCGCGAAAAACGCGGTCTCACTGACGAAAGCATCGAAGCCTTCACCCTCGGCTATTCCCCCAATAGCTGGGATATGGTCACGAAACATTTCACCGAACGCGGGCATACAGAGCAAGATTTAATGGATGCCGGAATGCTCTCTGAAAATGATGCGGGGAGACGCTACGACAGATTCCGTGACCGGCTCATGATCCCCATCCGCGACGCACGTGGACGAATGGCTGGATTCGGTGCAAGAACAATGGATCCCGAAGGAATACCGAAGTACCTAAACTCGCCCCAAACAGATCTCTTCGATAAAAGTAATCTGCTCTACGGGCTGGATCGGGCAAAGAAAGCCATCCGCACCCTTGACCAAGCCGTGATCGTAGAAGGTTATCTCGATGTAATTACCCCGCACCAAGCCGGTTTTGAGAATATCGTTGCTCCCATGGGAACAGCGCTTGGTGAAGGGCAATTGCGTCTGATAAAACGTTATACGCCGGGCAATCATATTGTTCTGGCGCTAGACCCTGATGCAGCCGGGCAAAAAGCTATTTTACGTGGTTTGGACGCAGCGCGAAAATCGCTCGACCGCGAAGGAGAATTGCGTTTTGACGCGCGCGGTTTCTTACGCCATGAAGCACGTTTGCAAGCCGATTTGCGCGTTGCCAGCCTCCCCGATGGTTTAGACCCCGACCAAGTCGTTTTGCGAAATCCGGAGCAGTGGACGGAGATCATCTCCAACGCAAAACCCATCGTGACGCATGTGATGGAAAGCCTTGCCATTGGGCGTGATCTGGACGACGCCAAAGTGAAAACTGACATCGCGTCACAGGTTTTGCCCCTGATCGCTGATTTGCCAAATCCAATTGAGCGGGAGACTTTTAGACAGCAATTGGCACGAATGTTGAAAGTGGATGAGCGTGCATTAATCGGTGGAAAAGCAAAAGGGAAGCGTGTGGCACGCCGACCAAGCTCACGTCAGAAAGATGCCCAACCAACGCCGACCCAGCCTAAGGTGGCGGGCGTTGCGGCTGCTCATCCCTCTAAAAAAATTGAAGAGTATTGTTTGGGCATCTTGATCCGCCAGCCTGATCTGCTGTATAGACTTGACCGTGCTTTGCAGGAATTCTCTCTGAATGCATTGGGCGATGAGGATTTCGGGTATACTGAAAACCAAATGCTCTTTCAGGTGGTTAAAGATTCACTGGAGCAAGATGCTTTAGACGCGCACGATTATGTTTCTCAGCATTTACCGGAGGCTTTGACGGGGTTGGCGCAAAAACTGCTCGCCAAGACAGAAGAGCTTAGTTCTGTAGAAGAGCGTTTGCTCGAGGAAGCCTTGCGGGGCGTGATCAAACTGCGCCGTACAGTCTTGGGCGATAGCTTAAACCAGCTTCGTTTTTTTCAGGAAGAGGCACAAGAAAAAGGGGATTTGGGAGGCGAGTACCAGGAAACTGTGATGAAACATACGCTCATGTTACGTACTTTGGATGAGGCGCAGCGCCGATTGAGAATGCGCCGTTTAAAGTAGTTGGATAATCTTTGGAGTTTTAAGAAATAAGGTTTAGCTCGTTCTTTCAACGCACATAAGGGATAGCCATGACAAAGAAAGTCATAAAAAAACTAAGAGATTTGACCCCTGATGAACAAAAAAAGCTTCTTGATGCACGCAATCTGGTTTTTGAACTTGAAGAGCCAGATGAAGCAAGCCTTAGCGAAATCGAAAAGGAAGAGGTAGAGGAAACAGAAGAGCAACAAGAGCTTGATATTCCGAATGATCCCGTACGCTTATATTTGCGCGAGATCGGGCGCGTAGAGCTTCTTGATGTAAATAGCGAGTTTCGCCTTGCAACAATGGTTGAAGCCCAACGCTTTGTAACATCCTCCCGTTGCCAGCTTGTGCAGGGAGATACTTCTGTAGAAAGAAATACTTATCGACTTATCGTTAAAGATTTACTCACGTTTTGGGAGAGTTTGCAAAAATCTGTGGTGGAAAACAAGGTGGATCTACCCGACCTTGGCCTTATGTTGGCAGAAGCGCAATCTTTGCATCAGAGTTGGGAGAAGGATAAACCATCGTATACGCGGGCATTTTTGAACAGCGGTGACTGGGGAAGAGATGAAAAATGGAATCAACTCTCTAGCCAGGTTTATGGGGTTTTCCTGTCTTTCCATATGCTCCCCTTTTCTTCTGCCAAGTGGTTATTGGGCTATCTCCATTCGAAGAAAAAAATGCCTGTGCGCCAGACTTTTTATAGAAATTTGCCAGATGATGATGAACTTCGCTGGGAACTGGATGCGGTCTCCTATAGGGCGGATACCGCTTCTCAGGCACTTTCTCGTGCCAATCTTCGTCTTGTTGTGAGCGTAGCGAAACGCTATATGGGACGCGGGGTCTCGTTTTTGGACTTGATCCAGGAGGGAAACTTGGGTCTGCTACGCGCGATTAATAAATTTGATCCGCGCCGAGGCTTTAAGTTCAGCACCTATGCCACCTGGTGGATTCGGCAATCGATTAATCGCTCTATTGCTGAACAAGCGCGCACGATCCGCATCCCTGTACATTTATTTGAAGCCATTAGTCGCATTTTCCGCGTGCAGCGTAAAATGACACAGGACTTAGGGCGCACCCCCTCATCGGCTGAGTTGGTCTTGGGAACAGACTATCTCGAAAGAGAAGATATTCAAGATATTCTTGCGGCGCAGAGCAAAAAAGAAGCTATTCTGCCAGACCTTCAGGAACGTTGGGATAATGCCGCGAAAAAAGTGGAGGGAATATTAAGGGTCGCCGAGGAACCAGTCTCTCTGGAAGTCCCCGTTGGTGGCGATGATTCTAGTTTGCTTGGGGATTTCATCGAAGATGAAGATGCAATTTCTCCTTCAGATGCGGCCGCTAGAGAAATGCTGCGTGAGCAAATACAAGGTGCGCTTAATGTTCTTTCTGAACGAGAAAGGAAAGTATTGGAACTTCGTTTTGGTTTAAATAATAATAAAGAACATACCTTGCAAGAAGTCAGCCATCAATTTGATGTCACGCGTGAACGTATTCGGCAAATTGAAGCGAAAGCCTTGCGGAAGCTGCGACACCCCTCGCGTAGTCGCGATCTGCGAGATTATTTGAACTAATATAATGAAGGTGCGTCGCGCCTTGAACAACTGATATTACTCAAAAAAATGGTAGGCTTTGGGGCTACCCTCACCCTCCGCCCTCTCCTTTGGGAGAAGGTTAGGATGAGGGGAAGCGATAGTCTTTTATTCATCTCTGCGATAAACAAAAACTCCCCTTCAAGACTAATTATCTCGAAGGGGAGTTTTCTTTTATCCTGCTTTTTGCAGAGATTCTTGATAGGCTTTCCAGCCGGGACACCATTTGGTGTGCCACTTCCATAAGTGTGCCATAAAGGACTTTGGGGTTTCCTCTGCTTTCTTGCGCATCGGACAACTTTCGCAATTATGTTTCTTCTCTTCACTCATACTGCCCTCCGGTTCTTATTCTTTGAATGTGTGGACCTTTGTTCATCCCCACCATATTCTACATCTATTTCACAAAGGGGATGCTTAAGGCATAACGAACTGGTTTGTCGGATAGTGCACGGGTTGCGTTCAAAACACCCTGCCAGGTGCAGAAGATTCCGATCAGGATCAAGGGCATTGGTAAACAGAGTGACAAAATGATGAAGGTCGGGCTATTTTCAATGGCACTAAGACTGGCTTTATCCATAAAAGTAAGCGCAACGGGCGCAATCATAAGGAAAAGCAGTGCAACAAAAAGCATGAGCGTCATTGTGATCTGGAAGTTCAGCACCTGCCGCCCCTGTTTATCGATTTTATAAGATTGGTTCTTTTTCCATGACCATAACAGCAGCGGGATGATAAGAATACAGAAGATACTGCTCAGGTGCAGAGCGGTGAGCCATAAATTTTCGTTTTCAGAATTCTCCTTCAAGAAGTCGAATTCGAGGCTATTGCTCAGGCATTGCAAGGTATATGAACGCGGATCAACTTCCCCGCCTTCGATACGCTGAATGGTGCGCGGGCTGACTTCACATTTTTCTGCCAGTTGCTCCTGCGTAAAGCCTTTTTGTTGACGCAATTCGTTTACTTTGAGTCCGAGATCAGGTTGGTTCATGATATTTCTCCTTTCGAAATTCAACTCTAGTATCTGCAATTGCACTCAAAAAGACCATGTCGTAAACCTGACACTCGCACGACATTTCGTTTTGTAAAGAAAAAGGGCAAACAGCCGTTCGCCCCTAAGCGCTATTTCAACATCGGCATTTTGATACCGTGACGCTTTGCCGCATCGATGGCGATGTCATAGCCCGCATCTGCATGGCGGACAACGCCCATACCGGGGTCGCTCGTGAGTACGCGTGAGAGGCGTTTTTCGGCTTCTGGCGTGCCATCAGCTACGATGACTTGCCCCGCGTGCTGCGAATAGCCCATCCCCACGCCCCCGCCATGATGAAATGAAACCCAAGTTGCGCCGCCAACAGCGTTAATTAATGCATTCAAAATTGCCCAATCGGAGACTGCATCTGAGCCGTCGAGCATCGCTTCAGTTTCACGGTTTGGCGAGGCAACTGAGCCAGCATCCAGATGATCGCGCCCGATGGCGATGGGGGCAGAGACGATGCCTTTTTCCACTAGCTCGTTGAATTTCAACCCAGCTTTTTCGCGTTCGCCATATCCCAGCCAGCAAATGCGGGAGGGTAAACCTTGCACGGCAACTTTCTCTTGTGCCATCTTGATCCAGCGGTGAAGATGTTCGTCGTCGGGGAAAAGCTCCATAATGGCTTCATCTGTGCGGAGAATATCTTCCTCGTCACCAGAGAGGGCAACCCAGCGGAAAGGTCCCTTCCCTTCGCAGAAGAGGGGACGAATATAGGCGGGCACAAAACCGGGGAAATCGAAGGCATCTTTTACGCCATAATCAAAAGCCTGTTGGCGGATATTATTGCCATAGTCGAAAACTTCGCTGCCCATTTTTTGGAAATCAAGCATGGCCTGAACGTGTTTCGCCATTGATTCGCGTGCCATTTCTTTATACTTGGCTGGGTCAGATTCGCGTAATGCGTCAGATTCTTCCACGCTGATGCCAGATGGAACATAATATAAGGCTTCGTGTGCCGATGTTTGGTCTGTGACCACATCCGGGACGATGCCACGGACAACCATTTCTGGCAAAAGATCTGCGGCGTTGCCGACCAACGCTATCGAGAGAGGCTTTTTAGCGGCAACCGCGTCTTTCACCAAATCCAATGCTTCATCAAGGGAATCAACCACAATATCCACGTAGCGGTCTTCGAGGCGGCGATTTGCGCGGGCAGCGTCTACTTCCACACATAAGCCGACACCCTCGTTCATGGTTATAGACAGAGGCTGTGCGCCGCCCATCCCCCCTAATCCTGCTGTGAGGATAAATTTGCCAGCGAGAGAATCCCAGCCCCGCTGACGCGCGAGCGCACCGAAAGTTTCGTAAGTGCCTTGCAAAATGCCTTGCGTGCCGATATAGATCCATGAGCCAGCGGTCATTTGCCCATACATCATTAATCCTTTGGCGGCGAGTTCGTCGAAATGCTCCCAATTCGCCCAGGCAGGGACAAGATTGGAATTGGCGATCAGCACGCGCGGGGCATCGGTATGCGATTTAAAAACCGCGACAGGTTTGCCCGATTGAACAAGGAGGGTTTCATCTTCTTCGAGATTTTTGAGCGATTCGAGAATGGCGTCGAAAGATTCCCAATTGCGTGCGGCTTTTCCGCGCCCGCCATAAACAACCAGCTTTTCGGGAATTTCTGCTACGGATGGGTCAAGATTGTGTTGGATCATGCGGTAAGCGGCCTCGATGAGCCAGTTTTTGCAGGTTAATTCTCTTCCTTTGGGTGGGTGAACTACGCGGGGTTGGGACATGGAGGCTCCTGTTTAAATGTTGGAAGTTGAAAAAGCGTTATTTTGGAATTGGGGGTTGTGTTTTTACAATTCATAATTTTCGATTCCTAAATAATGTTCATATTATACGACTTAAAACAAAAACTCCGCTCATTTTCGTGTTACGAGCGGCTTATTGTATGTGGTTGTCGCACCAACCACATAAGGGCATTTGATCTTTGTTTATGTTTTATCTCTTAATCAAGCAGGTATACAGCTCTAATATGTTAATAGGGTAGCTTATTGGAGAATATAGTTGTAGTGATGATGATTTGGCGGCAGATAGAGTATATTTGGCATTCATCCTGTACTGTTGCTCCCTCAAAGTTAAGAGGCAGAGGAAGCTTATCTGCTATGAAACTCAGGCTCTCTTTGTTTTGCAACAAATGCATTATCTATTGGTATAAAATCTTCTGGTAGGGAAGAAGGTTGATGCATAGATGATCTATTTCTTAATAGCTCTGTATCGAATTGCCTAGAGTTTATTTCATTCGAAGAAATAAATTCAGGTACGTCTCCTGTTTTGTTTACAGCTGATGCAATGCTAGCAGCTAGGAGTTGAAAAATATCCTGGGCTTCGACGCCCTTCATTTGTTTCAGCATAGGCACAATCCGGAGGACAGAAGCTTCACTAATTGCATAGGCTGCAGATTGATCTTGAAGAGCTTTTAAGTAGATTGGGTTTGGCTGTAAATTGACAATAGAAACTCCATAAAGTGGATTGATTAGCACTCCCAGTCCTCTTACTCTGCTTGAGATTGCAGAGCTTAGTGCCCGGCGAAGATTTTGTCGGCCTGAGTGTGTAAACAGTGATTGACTAGTATATTGGATAAACACTTCATTTCGTGCTCTTTCTTGGATATTAGTTTTTGTAATCGTATCAAAAGCATCTTTTGATAACCCTAAAACTTGTAAGTGATTTTCTGATTGAGCTTCTCGAGGATCTACTCGATAAAATATTTTAAGTTCTACGTCTAACGGAACACTATCCTGTGCAAATACATTTTTCAGGTGAATATGAGCTGTTCTAGGATTTAAGTTAATTTCCTTGCGAACAAACCAAGATGGCAACATAATACTCCATTGATTATGTGTTACAAATTTTACAAACCTTTCACGCTCCAGCCATTTTGAATAGAGCACCCCCAAATGATTTTCAGATGGGCTATAGAATATTTTTCTAAATATGCTCATGGTTTTGTTCCGCCTCAGGTGAAAATGGAAAAATGGACATAAAAAATAAGACACTA
>JABGQT010000151.1 GCA_018648685.1 Anaerolineae bacterium | reverse complement strand
TGTGAACTATAACATGGATGCCATTTTTCCATTTTGCGCTGAGGCAGCACAACTGTTATATATAGGCTATTTCTATCGTCCACCTCGACGACCGCGAGTTCCTGCGTTTGTACTATTATACAAATTAGGAATAGCATCTGTCTGGAGGCAATCACCGGTTCCATCGCAAATCCCATCGTTTAGGAGGCAATCACCAATCCCATCACAAGTTCCATCCTGGAGCTGAATTTGCTCATGGAGTTGAATTTGATCCTGTGTGCTCAACCCATCAGCAGCGCCATTTCCGCCGTTTCCGCCATTACCAGGACCTTTGCCTGTATCTGCCATCGCATAAGCTGAGCCGACTGCGCCAAACATTGCGACTGCTAAAATTGTAATCGCGAGAACTGTACCTAAAGTCTTTTTCATTTTTTACTCCTTTTTTATCATCTCACAGAACTTTGTCTGTGTTTATGTTCCTATAATAAGCGCACTTTGTAAAGTATATGTGGTGTTTATGTAAAGAATGATTAAAGGTAGCATTTTTCATCCTTTTTTTATTGATTAAATGTATAAGCTGTTGTAAAATACTTCTAATGAGCCGATTGGGTGCCCCCCTCACCCAGTCGGCTCATTATTTTTTTGCTTGACTCTCCTTAAGCAAATCTGTATAATCTGCCCAACTCTGGGAAGAGTAGGTAAACGAAGCCCTGCTAGAGAAGGAATGCCTTGGCTGAAAGCATCCACAGAAGTTCGTCGCTGAATGTCGCCCGGAAAATTGCCGAAGAACGTTAGTAGTTTGATAGTGCGATAGTTTTTTAGTTGGGTAGTGGATAGCCACTCAACAAAGAACTAAGAACTACCCAACTAACCAGTAGACCGGTACGGGAATGCCCGTTATAGCATAGACCGATAACATGTTATGCAACATGCGTCGGTTCCAGAGAGCATCTTTCTATAAAGATGAATCGAGGTGGTACCGCGGAGTTCGTCTTCGTCCTCTTTAGGATGAAGGCATTTTGTTTTAAACCGCTAAGCATCTCATTGCGAGAGAGTTCCTGAGCGGAGGGTTCAGTAGCTTCGAGCGCAAGCGAGAAACGTATCGAAACCCATAGTCGAAGGATGACCGAAGCAATCTCCCGCAAAGTCATGGAGATCGCCACGTCGGGCTAAAGCCCTCCTCGCGATGACAGGAAGCAATTATATTTTTTCAGGAGCATTATCATGAGCAAAAAAGAACTACCAAAAGCCTATAATTTCAAAGATACAGAAGAGCGTATCTATAAGATGTGGGAGGAAGGCGGATATTTCCGCCCTTCAAACGACCCCAACAAACCGGACTTTGACCCGAACGTGAAGCCCTTTACGATCTCCATCCCGCCCCCAAACGTGACCGGCGAGTTGCATCTCGGTCATGCCATGTTTGTCAGCATGGAAGATTTGATGATTCGCTATCACCGCATGAAGGGATATTCTGCGCTTTGGGTTCCCGGCACTGACCACGCAGGTATTGCCACACAGTTGATGGTCTCCCGCCATCTGATGAAAACCGAAGAAGTGACTCTCGAAGAGATCGGGCGCGAAAAATTCCTTGAGCACGCCTGGAAATGGAAAGAGCAATATCACGGTCGCATCACGGGGCAAATTCGCCGTCTGGGCGCATCCTGTGACTGGGAGCGCGAACGCTTTACCCTCGACGATGGCTTATCCAAAGCCGTCCGCGAAGCCTTTGTGCGCCTGCACGAAAAAGGGTTGATCTATCGCGGTCCGCGTCTCATCAACTGGTCGCCGGGATTGAAGACCGCCGTCTCTGACCTTGAAGTGGAATACCACGTTGAAGAGGGTAAGCTCTACTATTTCAAATATATGCTCGCTGGCGACAGCGGAGACTTTATCCCCGTCGCCACCACGCGCCCTGAGACCATTCTGGGCGATACGGCTGTGGCGGTGCACCCCGAAGATGAACGCTACCAGAAATTCGTCGGGAAGAAGGTTCTCGTGCCGATGCTTGGGCGCGAGATTCCCGTTATTGCCGATGAATATGTTGAGCGCGAATTCGGTACGGGCGCACTCAAGATCACGCCCGCCCACGACCCGAACGATTATCAGATCGGTGAAAAGTATAATTTGCCGCTAATTTCCATCCTTGATAAAGACGCCAAAGTCAACGAAAACGGCGGTCAATACGAAGGCATGGATCGTTTCGACGCGCGTAAAAAACTCTGGGACGATATGCGCGAAGCCGGCTTGGTCATCAAAGAAGAAAACCACACGCACCAAGTCCCGCGCTCACAGCGTGGTGGCGAAATTATCGAGCCAATGATCTCCACACAGTGGTTCGTCAAGATGGAAAGTATCGGCGAAAAAGCGCTCAATGCCGTCAAAAACGGCGAGATCACCATCGTGCCCGACTATTTCACCAAAACCTACTACAACTGGATGGAAAACCTTCAAGATTGGTGCATCAGCCGCCAGCTTTGGTGGGGTCACCGCATCCCTGTCTGGTATTGTGCCGACTGCAACGAGATCACCGTCTCGCGTGAAGACGCTACCAAATGCGCCCACTGTGCCTCCGCCAATATCAAACAAGACGAAGACGTACTAGACACTTGGTTCTCCTCTGGCTTGTGGACATTCTCCACGCTTGGCTGGCCCGAAAAAACGCCTGATTTCGAATATTTCCACCCTACCAGCATTATGGAAACCGGCGCGGATATTCTCTTTTTCTGGGTCGCCCGCATGATTATGTCCTCGCTCGAGTTCGTCGGCGAAATCCCCTTCCACACCATCTACCTGCACGGGTTGATCTTCGATGAGCATGGCAAAAAGATGTCAAAAACCAAAGGCAACGTCATCGATCCGCTCATCGTCATGGACGATCTCGGCACCGACGCCTTGCGTTTCACGCTGCTGGTCGGCTCCACGCCGGGCAAAAATTCCAATCTCAGCTTGAAGAAGGTGGAAGCGAACCGTAACTTTGCCAATAAGATTTGGAATGCCAGCCGCTTTGTTTTCTCGATGATAGATACGGTTCAAGCGGATGATAAGCCTGATACCGTTAAATGGACGCTTGCCGATAGTTGGATCTGGGCGCGTTTACAAAACTTGGTACGCAGTGTCGAACGCCTTTTTGCCGGATACCAATATGGCGAAGCTGGTCGGCAGATTTACGATTTCTTCTGGGGCGACTTCGCCGACTGGTATCTCGAAATTGCCAAATTGCAAATGCAAGACGATGAAACCCGCTACACAACAGCCGAAACACTGGCGCGTGTTCTCGATATAACCCTGCGCTTGCTGCACCCCTTTACGCCTTTCGTGACGGAAGAACTTTGGGGCCATCTCCGCCAGACTATTCTTGGCTCTCCGCTTTCAGCGCTTGCCGAAGATTGGGCAGATGTGCTTATTTCTGCTTCGTGGCCCAAAGACCGTGACCCCGAAGGCTGGGAAGATGGCAAGATCGCTGAGTTTGAGCTAATTCAGGAGATGGTACGCGTTATCCGCAATTTGCGTTCGGAGAAGGGTGTCGCGCCCGGGAAACGGATCGCAGCCACCTTTGTTGGGGGCGAAGAAACGCCCTTGGTACGGGAGCAAGCCCAAATTTTGGGCGCGATGGCGAGAATCGATGAGGGGCAGATGTCCATCGTCGAATCCATCCCCGAAAAACCGGAGGGCAGCGTAGCGCTGGTCGTCGGCTCCATCGAGATCTATATCCCCCTCGAAGGGATGGTTGATCTGGCGAAAGAGCGTGAGAGACTCGAATCCGAATTGAAGGATGCTGAGTCGCATATTGCGCGTTTGGAGAAAATGCTGAATAGCCCCTTTGCGCAGAAAGCACCGCCCGCTGTGGTGGACAAAGAGCGCGAGAAGTTGGCAGGATATAAAGAGACCGCCGAGAAGATCAAGGCGCAGTTGTAAACATAGACGCTGAGCATTTTTAAAATGCTCAGCGTCTTTTTCTCTAAATATTGTAAGATGAAGGTGCACCGTTTGGATGCACCTTTTTTCTTTTCAGGCGAGGAGGTTTTGTTATGGAACCGATTTCGATCATCATTTCAGTCGTAAAGGCACTTTTTGGCGCGATCTTTGGATTTTTCATTGGAGCACTCGTTTTGCTTACAGACACCGGGGTTGTGGGCATGGTCGTTGGCGCAATTTTGCTCGGCTATCTCCTTTTTGCTACCAGTGTGCTTGAACTCGGCGGAGCGCTGATTTTGGGGTTCATCATTTTCGCGATCGGTACTTACTTTGAGCTTGTGAGTAAGTTGGCAAATAAGTTTCCGTTGCAGATTCTTTAGGGCAGGTGCCCTGGGTGGATACCTTTTTTAGCCTACTCATCATCTTTATGGCAGCCTTGCTCATTGTGAAAATACTATGGGGAATCGCTACTAAGGAAGAAACAACAATGGGCTTACCCGAAAACATCAACTGGGGCTGTGGAGCCATTATCGGCTTGATCCTTGCCGGGATTCTTTTCTGGGGTGCATCGAGCGGTGGAGATGCAACGATCACTGCCTGGGTTCTGGGAGGCGGCATTATCGGCTTCCTGTTAAGTTTTATGCCTGGTCATCCCTTGATGTAGGCCCAGAAAGGTTAGAAAATCACCCTAGCCTAAGATAATAATCATTTGCTTTTGTTGGTGCAATGGATTAATTTATGTATGAACTATATAAAAACCAATATTAGGAGAATGATCATGGCTTTAAAAATTACAGATGAATGCATTTCCTGCGCTGCTTGCGAGCCGGAATGTCCGACCGAATCGATATTCGAAGGTGAGGAATACTACGAAATCGATGCAAAGACTTGCGTTGAATGCGAAGGGCACTTTGATGAGCCCCAGTGCATAGAAGTATGCCCGGTAGAGTGCATCGAAAAAGTGTAATTACTAAAAAGTTCCGAGTTCTTGAAAAACTCGGAACTTTTTATATCTTTTGTAGAATTGTTTAAATCTGTGAAAATCCGCTAAATCTGCGTTCTATCGTTATCGTATCGGGGGGTAAAAGACGTAGTAGACCCACATCCAGAAGGGGATCAGGCCGCCTGCCATAATCAAGGCCAGAAGGCCCAGGGCAACGGTGCCCCAATCTATATCTACAGGTGCGGGTTCGTAGGCAAAGGTCGGTGCTTCTTCTTGTTGTACGGGAATATGCTGATAAACGGGAGCAGGCTCTGGTTCAGGAGCAGGTTCGGGGATGACAACAGGTGGCGGTGCTGGCTGGGGCGTAGAAATCGGTTGTGAAACGGGAGCAGAGGGACGCATCCCGAAGGTTTCGAGCACACGTCCAAATTGGTCGGCTGTTCTGTAGCGGCGGGAAGGTTCTTTCGAGAGCACTTTTGCTACGATCTCTTCCAGTGCGAGAGGGATGTCGGGGACGTATTCGCTCAAGGGCACGGGGATTTCGGATAGATGCAGGCGAGCGAGTTCTTCGGGTGTGGGGGCTACAAAGGGGAGGGTGCCAGAGAGCAATTCGTAGAGAATGATGCCCAAAGAGTAAACATCCGATGCGGGGGATGGCGCGCCGCCTGTGGCTTGTTCGGGCGCAAAATATTGGGGCGATCCCCAAACAACATCGCTATATTCGTCGTGACGAATGGAAGAAAGTGCTCGCGCGATACCAAAATCGGTTACTTTTAGACGACGGTCGGGCGTGACGAGGAAATTATGCGGTTTTACATCGCAATGTACCAGCCCTGCGCGATGGGCATAACCGATGCCGGCGCAAGCCTGCGTCATCAGGTTGATGGCATTCTTGACAGAAACACGTCCCCGCTGGCGGATAAGTGATTTTAGATCTGGCCCGTTCACATATTCCATCACGATGAAAAGCTTGCCCACATCGAAGCCAAAATCATGTACGGTCACGATATTTGGGTGCGAAAGATTCGCCGCCGCTCGTGCTTCCTGACGGAATTTGGCCCGAAAATTATCCTCGTCCGAGTAATCGTCGCGCAGGAGCTTAATCGCAACATCGCGCTCGAGCATTTTATCGCGCGCGCGGTAAACCGTTGCCATGCCACCTTTCCCCTGAGCTTCGATCAATTGATAGCGGTCGTTGAGTAACTTTTCATCGGTCATCGTGATGAAATTATATCATTAGTAGATTTTAGAATTGAGACATCAGACCTCAACTTTTAAGCTAAAGCCTAAAGTCTGATGTCTGAAGTCCGACAACTAAAATCTGCTTTATAATCTCTCTATGTCTAATTTAAAGGATAAGCGGATATTGTTGGGGGTGACGGGGTCTATCGCTGCTTATAAAGCGGCAGATTTGGCATCCAAGTTGACACAATCCGGTGCGCACGTGGATGTGATCCTGACAGGCGCTGCCGAACGTTTTATTTCGCCCCTTACATTTCAATCCTTAACCGGTCGAAAAGCATTTACCGATAAAGAACTTTGGGGCGGAGAATCACATATTTTGCATGTCGGTTTGGGGCACGCTGCCGATCTGTTTTTGGTTGCACCCTGTACCGCAAATACTCTTGCCAAATTCGCTCAAGGGCAGGCAAATGATCTTCTCTCTATCACTGCTTTAGCAGCGCAATGCCCGGTTTTAGTTGCCCCCGCGATGGATGTGGGCATGTACGAACATCTAGCTACGCAAGAGAATGTGCGCGTGCTAAAAGAGCGCGGTGTTCATTTTGCCGGTCCTGCTGAAGGCAGGATGGCATCTGGTTTGCTGGGACTTGGCAGAATGATCGAGCCAGCCGAGATTATCGGCCACGCACGCCGTGTTTTGGGCTTGCAGGGCAAACTTGCCGGGAAGAAAATCGTCATCACAGCAGGCGGCTCACGCGAAGCAATTGACCCCGTTCGTTTTATAACGAATCGCTCATCCGGGAAGCAAGGCTATGCTCTCGCCGAAGCCGCAATTGACGCGGGTGCAGATGTAACACTTATTTCTGCGCCAACTGCGTTGACTCCGCCCATTGGCACGAATCTGCTTTGGGCAGAATCGGCAGAAGAGATGCTCGACTTGGTTCTGGCAAAATCCACTGGCGCAGATGCGCTCATTATGGCCGCCGCTATCGCCGATTTTAGGCCGGAAAAAGTGGCCGGGAAAAAGCTGAAAAAACGGGATGGGATTCCGCAGATCACGCTCGAGGTCGCGCCAGATGTTCTTTTAGCGGTAGCAAGCCAAAAACCGGATGTGTCCCGCCCCCGCGTTGTGGTAGGATTTGCAGCGGAGAGCCGCGACCTTGTTGCGAATGCGGCCGAGAAGCTCAAATCCAAGAATTTAGATTTAATGGTTGCGAATGATATTTCAGCAAAAGATGCTGGCTTCGATGTGGAAAATAATCGAGTCATTTTACTAACTCCCGATGGCGAGCGGGAAAAGCTCTCGTTGCGGAGTAAATTTGAAATTGCTGAAATTATTATGGCTCGTGTGAGCCTTTTATTGGATAAGTTGGAGAAATAAATGCGCGTTTTAGTCATCTCAGATATTCATGCAAATTACACCGCCTTTGAAACCGTCCTTGAAGATGCAGATGATTTTGATGCAGTTTGGTGCCTGGGGGATGTTGTAGGCTACGGTCCTGACCCCAATGCTTGTGTGGAATTGCTCAGCGAACAACCCAATCTGATTTGTGTGCCGGGTAATCACGATAGTGCCGCGATGGGAGATATGCCCGCCGAATCTTTTAACGGCGATGCACGCCGTTCTTTGCTTTGGCAGCAAAAAGTTCTTTCGGCAAGCAGCATGGAATTTCTGGATTCTTTGCCCAAGAAAATAGAAGCCAATAAAAATGTGACTCTTGCTCATGGCAGCCCGCGTGACCCCGTTTGGGAGTATGTTTTGAACACGATGACGGCACGCATGAATTTACCTGAATTTGATACAGATTTTGCTTTTATTGGGCATACACACGTTCAGTCGGTTTTCATGTATGATGAGAAAGAAGACCGTGTTTCTTTAGATATTCCGCATGTGGGGATGCCTATCTCTCTTAGCGGACGCGGAATTCTCAACCCTGGCTCGGTCGGGCAACCCCGCGATCGTGACCCTCGTGCCGCTTATGCGATCTACGACACCGAGGCATTGATCTGGGAGCCCCAGCGCATTGCCTATGATATTGAAACAGTGCAGGCGCGTATTCGAGAAGCAGGGCTGCCAGAAAAACATGCTTTAAGGCTGGCGGAGGGGTGGTAGGGTTTCAGTATTCAGTGACCAGTAATCAATGGTCTGTTTATGCGGGAACTCTTTTAGGCGAATAAACGTCTTATGAACACGACGTTATGAATTCATAGAAAAATATTCGTGTTATTCGCCAAATCCGTACTTATTCGTGATCCGAAAAGGAGAAAAATCATGAAACGCTACTTACTCATCACAATTGCAGTTGTAGTCCTGCTAACAGGATGCGCTGGAGCCGCTGTCCCTATGGCCGAAGCTCCTGCATACGAAAACTTTGCCGATGTGTCATCAGGAATGGATTCCGTTGCTATGGAAGCCCCCGCAGCACCAATGATGGAAGAAGCAAGGAGTTCTACCGGCTCATCAGTCGAAGCCGCTCAGCAGGAAAGACTTGTTATCAAAAACGCCGATCTGAGCATTACCGTTGATGACCCTGAAGAAAAAATTGTCGCTATTTCTGCTTTAGCCGATTCTTTGGGTGGGCATGTTGTAAATTCAAACACTTACCAAAGCTACGCCGATAGTGGTGCACAAGTTCCTGAAGGGAGTATCACCATTCGCGTTCCCTCCGAAGATCTGGATGATGCACTCAAAAAGATCAAAGCAGATGCAGTTGAAGTGAACTCAGAAAACGTCTCCGGCGAAGATGTGACCGATCAATACGTCGATCTTCAATCACGTCTTAAGGCCAAAAAAGCCGCAGAAGAGAAGCTGCTCGAGATCATGGCGAATGCCAATACTACGGAAGATACGCTTGCAGTTTATTCTCAACTTCAGATCATTCAGAGCGACATCGAAGTATTGACAGGACAGATCAATTATTACGAACGTTCTGCAGCCATGTCTGCGATCTCTGTGCGCGTTATCGCCACCGAAAAATCCAAACCCATCGAAATTGGCGGCTGGAAACTGGGTGAAACCGCCAGTAAATCTGTTCAAAATCTGATCAACTATATGCAAGGTTTTGTGCGCTTCCTGATCAATTTCATCATCTTTATTCTGCCCGTTCTGGTTACACTCTTCCTGCCCGTTTATCTTGTTTTCATCGGTCTTCGGGTGCTCGTACGTAGGCGCAGAGCGAAGAAAGCGGCTAAAGAAGTCGTCGAAGAGAAATAGCTCTTTTGCCCCATCCCAGCCCTTCCCCCGCTAGTGGGGGAAGGGTTTTTTCTTGTTATAATCCTCGCTATGCAAAAACTCGCCCGACACGCGCAAGAACTTTTTGGACTTCATCTCAACGAAAATCAGTTGAGCGATCTCGCAATTTACGAGCGTGAACTCCTTATTTGGAACGAAAAATTTAACCTGACCGCCATACGGGATGTGGAAGGAGTCCGCACCAAACATTTTCTGGATTCCTTTTCTTGTGTGCTTGCCTGGAGAGAACAGCCTCCGCAAACGCTCCTTGACCTTGGGTCTGGTGCCGGTTTCCCCGGCATCCCCCTGAAAATAATTTATCCCCATTTAAAGCTAACCCTTGTCGATTCGGTGGCGAAAAAAGTCAAGTTTTGTCAACATATCGTCGAGAGCTTAAAACTGGATGATGTGAAAGTCATCCACGCTCGCGCCGAAATGCTGGGAAAACACCCCAAACACCGCGAAAGCTATGATTGGGCAGTTGCTCGTGCTGTTGCGCAATTACCCGTTTTGAGCGAATATCTACTCCCATTTGTCAAAATTGGCGGCACGATGCTCGCCCAAAAAGGCGAGCGCGGTCTCGCTGAAACACAAGATGCCGAGAATGCCCTCCAAATTTTGGGTGGAAAACTTCGACAAGCAATCCCTGTTACTTTGCCCTCTGTCGTTGAAGAACGCTATTTGGTGCTGGTCGATAAAGTGAGCACAACGCCCGCCAAATATCCGCGCAGGGAGGGTGTCCCCTCGAAGAAAGCGCTATAAAAAATAATCCAAATAAAACCAAAACCCCGCTCTTTTTGTTAGAGCAGGATTTTTTATCCTAATGACTGGTGTTACGCAAAACTTGGATATTAGCCCCCTCTGCCCTATCGGGCATCTCCCCCAAAGAGGGAAGGTTAGGATGAGGGCAAAACAAAAAACATCTCGTTTTTTAGCTTGTGCGTAACATCAGTTAATGAAATCGCTGATTATCCACTTACTTCGGCGAAGCAGATATAAAGTGAAATGATGCAGTTATTTGACCGAGCAGAGAGCCTTCAAATGTTAGAAGTTTTTGCTCAATTTGCTCATTATTCAGATGCTCAATCACCTTTAATCCTCTTTCTTCCAAAAACGTCTCTATCTTCCCTTCATCAATCGAAAAAACGAGCGATTCGTCTTCGTGTTCCTTTTTCATTGATTCAAAGAATTTTTTCACACCAAAGGCATTCTCATTTTCAACCGTCAAGGGAACAACATAATCGAAGGCGATGATGCTTTCCGGGTGGGCTGATTCTTTGACAAATCCTAACGTTGCGTCGACAGATTCTGATTCGAGATAATAGCTTACCCCTTCCCAGATAAATAGTGTTTTCTTAGCGGGATCATATCCCGCTTTTTCGAGTACATCTTTCAATGATTCGGTATTGAAGTTGATCGGTGCAAGCGTGACATTCTCGGGCATGTCAATTTTCGCTTTTTTCAGGCATTTCTTTTTCCAGTTCTGTGTTGGGGCGGCATCCAGCTCAATTACTTTTGTGCTTTTATTCAGTTCAGCAAATCGATAGGCACGTGTATCGTAGCCTGCGCCGAGCAAGACGATCTGTGGAAATTCTTTTTTTATTGCATCAACGAAAAGCCTGTCAAAATAAACTGTTCGCGCGATCATATATTCGTTCAAGCCGGGCAGGAAGGCATTTAGCTTATCTTTCGTATTTTCTCGTATTTTTTTGAATTTGAAAAAAAATCTGAAATGCGAGGGTAGGAAATATTCAGCTAAAAAATCCGGGCCAAACTTTTCATTGTTGGAATCTTTGTTAGCAAGTGCCCTGCGTAAGGCTGCAAAGAAAGCTGTTTCTGATGGTTTTGCTTCAACACCTTGAGTAGACATTTTCTAGTCCTTTTTCTATCAACACGGAATCCCGTACATAAATTATACGGTAAATGACATCAAGAAGTTGTGTCCACATTTTCCCCAAGAATAATTGGCTAAGGAAGCCAGATTCTCAAAATATTGTTTGATAATCCCGCTCCAATAGCTATCTGATCATTATTATCAGAATTCACCGCAGCTAGATTTGTGACCAGTTCTGCACCAAGATCAATCCAGTTTATAGACTCGCTTTCAATGCTTATAATTCCCAGACGTGTATGACTTTGATCGGGGGCAAGCAAGTCAATTTGCCCATCGGTATTAAAATCACCAGCTTGTGCCGTATACAGATTTCGCGAACCAATCGAGTGCGTGCTGATGCCGGGAATTGTTTTCACGATCTCAAGTTTATTGCCATCGAGCCTGTAGAATTCAAGTACGCCGCCGATGTGCGGGGTGCGTACAACAGCCAAAAGATTTTCATCCGATGAGCCAAATGGTGCGATGACCAGTTGATGTCGCCAGCGATAACCAGAGCCAATTGCGGGACCTTCGGCGAGAAGACTGCCATCTTCACGATAGGCGACAATACGTGCCCCATCTTGCACGTTGCTCAAGGTAACGATAATTTCACCTTCACTGTCATTATTCATATCAGCCCAAATGGGTGCTATCCCTTCGATTGCATCTGCTTTTGGGATGGAAACAACCTGCACGATTTTTGGTACAGGATTTGTTTCAACTAAGGTGATTGCGGTGGATTCAATACCATCTCCTAATACGCTATGGGCATAGCTTTCAGTTGGAGATGATAAGAATAATAGCCTGCCCTCTTCGTCCAACAAAATGCGACTATCGACTAGCGCGTTAACCGCTAAACGACTTTCTTGACCTTCTTGTGAAATGACCAAATCCCCATTTGTGGCGATATAGGCAATTTGATGTGATGCGGGATCGATCAAAACAGGCTGTGTAAGTGAAGAAGCATCTGATGGAGCAGTTAAAGCGAAGACATCACCATTGCTCGAATAAATAGTTAGGGGCATCCTAGCAGGAAGCTTTTTGGGAGAAATCTCTATTTCTTCAAAACCATTTTGATTAACGGCAAATGCTTCTAAACGCCCATCTTCAAGCGCAATTGCCCAGGCTGTGCCATCTTCGTGGGGAATGCCCGCTATCCAGACAGCTTTTGCTTGGAGGAGAATATCTATTTGCGTTGCTGAAAGTAGGTCTGTTTGGGTGGAAAGAAATTGAATTTCACTATTGCTGATGAAGTCAATTTCTCCTTTGGAATTAGGGGGAATTTCTGAATTTGTCGGTGATGCAGGAGCAAGTGTCGGGGAAATATCTGATAAGCTTTCATCCACTATTGGAGCACAAGCGGAAATGAACAAGGACAAGGCAAGGAGGGGGATTAGTTTTGTTTTCATCAGAAGTTTGGATGGGGTTATTCTGTAATTTCTTTCCCAGTTTATCAGTTATTTCAAAGTTTCCAAGGACTCTTTTTAATACGCACTTTTACCTTATCTTCTCCCTTGGCCAACAAGTGTGTATCTGCAGGAAATGAAGAATCGAAAGCAATAGGAGTTGAGCTGAAAGCTTGCAATTTTACTTCCCAGTTAAGTGGAGAATGGACTATTCTTTCAACATGCTTCCCATTCTTTAGGTCAACTACTTTATATTCAACATATGGATAAATATTTTTTTCCTTTCCCCAATTCTCCACAACAAATTCAATCCGTATTTTAAGTCCCTCCCATGTAACTTGCTTGATTGGCTTTTTTATCTCTTTTAGTACAATCTTTTCTTCTTGATGTGGTATATAAGTTGTTGATCGGGAGGTAAACAGAGATCTATACCTTTCATTTTCCCCTATGGGTAAAGACTTCATTCTCAATATATCCCTTGTGCGGTCTATCAAAAGCTCGTATCGTGCTAGCACATTTGGGTATTCATCTATGTTTAGAGCATCAACTAAAAAAGATAAACCAGCAAAAGCAAAGAGAAGATTTTGGTAATGCTATTAGTTTCAACCTGCCTTTTCCTTTGGCTATATAGATATCTTCTATCTGATAGTGTCCAAAAATATGCCTTCCCTGAGTTTTACGAAAGTTTCGGACAGATTTTCTTATAGCTGTTGCCCAATCTCGGTTTCGAGATTTAGGCGAAAGTACCCCCCAATAATCATCAAATTTCGGTTTTATTATTCCATATTCGATTAAAGTGCTAACTACATTTTCCAGCACTGAATGGATGAAGTCTCCCAATGATAATCCTTTCTATATTTCACTAATAGAAGCTCTTATTATAAAGTACAAATGTATCTTTTCTGAAAATTCACTAGCTCGCTCTTTTTCATTTTTTGCAGAGAGACTGCTATAATAGGCACAATCTATAAAAACAGGTGGTACGACGAAATGATCTTAATTACTCAATAAAACCCCGTAAACCGCTGACCTAGGCGATACTAGCGGTGCAAGTATTTTTCTTTGCCTATCTGGTGTCACGCATCAGGCTTTAATTTTATAACGTGACACTTGCCACCTAAACCTGAAAATTATTATGCCTAAAAAAATAGAAATAACAGACGATCTCGAAGCGCTACTTAGCACCCTTCCCGAAGAAGTGGTCGCAGCGATCCGAGAAACCGAAGATACAGACAATCTCCTCGAGGTCATTCTCGATCTTGGGCGTGTACCAACAGCGCGATTTGTGGATGGAGAAGTGATCCTCAGCGAAAAGGATGTCACTCGCGCGCAAATCGACCATGTTGTGCAGCAGCTCGGTGATATTGATGCCGATAACCGCGCTGGTCTGGAACGCACCTTGCATCGTATCTCTGCGATCCGTAATAGACGCAGTGAAATTGTTGGCTTAACCTGCCGCGTTGGCCGTGCGGTTTATGGCACGGTCGAGATCATCGAAGATATTATCGCTTCGGGAAAAAGTATCCTTTTGCTCGGACGTCCCGGTGTGGGTAAAACGACCATGCTTCGCGAAGCTGCCCGTATTTTGGCAGAGAGCAAACGTGTCGTGATTGTTGATACCTCTAACGAAATTGGTGGCGATGGCGATGTGCCACATCCTGCTGTTGGTCGTGCGCGCAGAATGCAGGTTGCGACTCCCTCCCTTCAGCACGAAGTAATGATCGAAGCGGTCGAAAACCATAATCCCGAAGTGATCGTGATTGACGAGATCGGTCGCGAGCAGGAAGCCGAAGCCGCCCGCACAATTGGCGAGCGCGGCGTTCAATTGGTCGGTACGGCACATGGCAATACCCTCGATAATCTCATGCTTAACCCCACTCTTTCTGACCTGATCGGCGGGATTGAATCTGTGACTTTGTCAGATGATGAAGCCCGTCGGCGCGGCACGCAGAAGACCGTTTTGGAACGCCGTAGTCCGCCTACTTTTGATGTACTCATCGAAATCCAGCAGCGCGACAGACTCTCCATTCATCTGGATATTGCCGCAGCGGTGGATGCGCTTTTGCGCGGATTCCCGCTTCCGGCCGAGATTAGAACGAGGGATGCCGAGGGTCAGATCCGCGTTGAAAAAGAGCAAGCAAGCCCAACGCCAGGTGCGAGACGCGGAGGAGATTCTCTCGGAACGCGCGGTGCCCTGCGCTTGTCCAATGGTCCCGAAACAGCCTCCCGACCCCGATCACCTTCCCGCAAAAACATGAAGCAAACGCGTATCTTTGCCTATGGCGTGGCGCGGAATCGACTGCGGACAGCCATCAGCCAATTACGAGTTCCTGCTGATGTTGTGCGTGACACCAGCGAAGCCGATGTTTTCGTGACGCTGCGCACCCATTATCGAAAGCGCCAACAATCCGTGATGGATGCCGAGCGGCGCGGAATGCCCGTTTATGTGCTGCGAGCGAATACCAGCACGCAGGTGAGGAAGTTTTTGAGCGATCTCTTTGCGCTCTCAGATGATTTTTCCGCGGGTGATGATGTAGAAGATATTAAAAATGAAACCCAGGATGCGATTGCGGCGGTCCTGAACGGTGAACGCTGGGTAGATTTGCCCTCCGGCTCGGCGACCGTACGCCGCATTCAGCACGAGATGGCACGTAGCGCGGAATTGACATCCCATTCGTATGGGAAGGAACCACGCAGGCATGTCCGGATTTTTAGAGAATAAATATGTGTAGGGGCGAGTCTCAGACTCGTCCCTACAGAAGAGTAGTTTTTAGGAGGAATTTCATGGATAATCCCGCTAACGCCGAACTTAATCTGCAAAAGAAAAAAACAAATGTAAAGCACATTGTTAAATTGGGATGTGGAGGGATATTAATCCTATCGCTAATTTGTGTGTTTCTATATTTTCTTTTAGTGGTGGGTATCGGAGGAGAACCAGCTAATGCTTTCACCGTAGAAAAAGTAACTCAACAATTTGTTGCTGCTTTACATGACGGTGAAATCGAAGAAGCGCATAAAATGCTTTCAGACTTTAGCATACAAGAAATATCTATAAAGACTTTGTCTGATTACTCTGAAGAAGAGCCCATATCAAAATATAAAGACTTACAAGTTTGTGAGTTTAAGATTTTTTATGAAAACACAGAAAAGATACTCGTTGGTATGGGGATAATTTTTTACGAAAATAGTTCTGTAAAGTTTCAAGTCGACATGCTCCAAGATGGAGATAAAAACTGGAAGATACGTGAATTTATATTAGGCTACGAATCTGATCCTGAACCTTGGGCGGGGTGTGGTTAAAAAGGTGATATTATCAAGACGAGGTAGATTTCATGTTCATCACACTAGAAGGCCCCGAAGGTTCGGGCAAAACATCCCACATCCCTCATCTCGTTGAATTTTTACGCGAGAAAGGTTATAACGTATTCCCCACCCGTGAGCCGGGTGGGACATCCATTGGTGAGCAAGTACGCGAAGTTTTGCATGATCTAAAAAATACAGAGATGCACCCACGCACGGAAACCCTGCTATATCAGGCTGCGCGTGCCCAATTTGTTGAGGAAGTAATTCGGTTGCGTCTGGAAGCCGGAGAAATTGTGATCTCAGACCGGTATGCGGATTCGACCTTAGCTTACCAGGGTTTTGGTCACGAACAGAATCTGGATGAAGTGCGCGCATTGATCTCTTATGCAACTGGCGGTCTCAAACCGGATATGACTATTTTGCTCGATCTGGATGTGGAAATTGGCCTTGCGCGAAAAACCAACGGTGATGAATGGAATCGACTGGATGCCTACACAATGGAATTCCATCAACGTG
>JABGQT010000041.1 GCA_018648685.1 Anaerolineae bacterium | reverse complement strand
TAAGCTGTGCGACTTGAACCGTTTAAGGTGTGCGACATGGTGCGTTTTATGCAAGCGTACGCACATCTGCTGCAGAAAAAGCACCTTTCTCTTTTGAGCCTATAGTTAGTATCCCTTTTAAATGCCCATGATTAATAAGTGGAATGTCAACTTCAGACAATATAACCGTATCAGAGAATGCTATATAATCTTGATCTATTTCGGTGTTATTCGAAATTTGTGTTTTACGAAGTCGGGCTGTTCGTCCAAGCATCCCCCTGCTAATTTTTTGTCTGTAACCGGAAGAAATATTTGCCTTAATTTTCCCCGCAGATGCCAAGACAACCGCTTCCTGCGACTCAATATCATAGAGAAAAACAGCTACAATATCTATTTTAAAATATCTCGCTATTGAGTTCGCAACAAGCTGAGCAGCAACTGGATCGTCATATTGATCATCTAGCTCTTTGCGTAACTCGCCAAGCATCGCAAATTGCCGGGTGCTTTCTTTTTCTTTAGAAAGTATATCTGAAAGCCCTTGAATTTTCTTGGCCTGCCACTCAGATAAAGGCAATAATTCTTGGGCAGGTGCAAATAAGCGCTCCGAAAATCTTTCAAAATTTGTTTTCTTTTCATTCTCGTCTAGGTGTTCCGTTGGGTCAGAAATCAGCTTATGAATCATAGCGTGTGATTTCATCACACTGTAGAGAAAAACAAGACTCAAAAAAAACGAGAATAATAAAGCAATATCATTTTTCTCAGTAAGCGAGGGTGCGCTACCTTGAATAAGGTAATAAACAAGAGCAAGAAAAAGCATATGCAACAAAGAAACAGCAGGAAAAACAAGATTGCCAAACATCCTGTTTTCAGGAAGGCGGACTTTCTCAAAGGGTAGCAAACTTGGGGTCAAGAGCGTTGCGGAAAGAACAACAGAGGGAACGACGATACTGAGTTCAGGTATTTTCGCGAAGACGAAAGCCCATCCCAACCAAGGAAGGACAACTGATTTCGAAAATCTATAATAAAACTCTTTTTCCGGTCGTAAAAGTGAAAGCAATCTTATTGAGGCTGTTGCCAGAAAAATCAACCCTAAGAGGTTTTTCACAAATAAGGCAGGTTGATACACAGGGGAATTTAAAAAGCCCGGGAGCAATATAAAGCCTGATCCAATTGCAATATTGGCAATTACGATGGCATAAGACAGATAATTTTTCGCAGCATTTCTCTGCCATATTTTTAGACTATACCCCACTGTTAGCACAAAAAAAAGAAGGGCCTCCACAAATCGCAAAGCATGAGCATATAAAATAATATGAAAAGCAAGAGCAATGAAGACAAAAAACCATATTTGTTTTTGTCTTCGCTCAGAACCTGTAAAAAAAACAAGGGACAAACTCAATATGCTCGATGAAAAAAAGAGGGCTGATAAAAAAACGACCCCCAAAGAAGAAATCCCCTGTAACAAATCACCGTGCCGATGAGCAGCAAGGAAAAAACTCTGCGCGCTAGCAGAGAGAAGGCTGGCAAGTAGAAAATGATAAGTATCTGAAGAGAAGGTTCTTTTCATCAGAGAGGGGGGATCGTTGTTTACAGAAAAAATTTAATTCTTTTTACGTTTCAATAAAGTATAAAGAAGCACAAGATTCTCTTTTGCTTCATCTCGAGGCACCCCTTTGCTTTGCAGATAGCGGATAGCACGGCTATATTTTTCTTCTTCCGTAGCTTGCGCATTATCACTATGATCATTATAGAGCAGTTTTAGTGCTTCCTTGTACTCTGGTTTGCTTGAAAGTAAACGAATCTTCTGTGCAACCGGGTTTTCTGTCTTTGTATTCTTTTTCCCCTTTGGAGGTGCAGTAGCTTTGACAAGAAGATAACCTATAGCAGCTAGGCCTAATGCAAATCCATTATAAGATTCTGGTAAAGGTGCAAAAAGCATAATTGCTCCGACTGTACCACAAACTTTCCCGATATTATTCAGTGTTTTTCGGTCTAACTTAAATGTCTTTTTTTCCTGCATTGCCCCATTCTGCGTGTTTTGCTGTGTTTGAAAAGGAGAGGATGCTTGTACCATGAGAGAAGTTTTTTCTTCCTGAAGAACATCTTTCACACTTATGCTTCGAAGAATCATCACCCCAATAAGCAAGAAGACTGCAAAACTAATAAAACCGATCAAAAGGGTAGTGTCACTCATGTGGATTCACCAAATATACAATTTACTTCTTGCAACTAAGATACTCTCTTAAATTTATCATAACTTCTTCACGCTGTGACGAAGTTGGTGTTTTTCATAAAACCGTTGAAATTTTAGAGCAAGTCCTCCAGATTATAACCCCGTTATTATCCTTGCTCTATAAACTAAGCGCGGCAAATATGCCAAATTACTCTACCTTGCACAGAAGCGGGATTAATCGGGCCTAATCTGCGACTATCCAGGCTATTCTCTCCTCTTCCAAGGACATAAATTCCTTTATCTGTAATTTTTTCGACACCCTTAATGAGTGTGCCATAAATTTGGTGCTGGAAAACAATTACATTGCCTATCTTAATTTTTCCCCGAAAAGTCTTCATTATCAACACAAAATCCCCTTCCTGATATTCGGGGGACATACTTTCGCCATGAATACGTAGAATCTGAAACATAGGATTCAAAAAAGGCTGGCTTTTTATAAGCCAGCCTTTTATCTTTTGATCTAAAGATCAGGATAAACCATCTCGAGTGCAGGAGCATAAGGTGCATTTGCCTTTTTCGTGGCAACGCCTTTGGTTTCCCAGAAGATGGCAGCAAATTCATTGATCGCTTCAACGAAAGCAACGCCATTTTCACGATCAGCAGTTTGTCGGGATTTTGAACCGAGCTGCATGATCCTGTGAACCAGATCATCTACATTTGGGTGTTTATCTTTCTTGAAATAATCGCCCCAAATAATACGGACCTCGTGCTTAGCGTTTTCGGCATGCTCTTCTTTTACCTGAACATAGCGAGCCATGCTGTTTTCATGGGCAACACCATCATGGTCTTCAGCAGCCATCAAGTCCATCATACGGACAACGGTCAACGCAGAAATTTGGGCAGTGCTGGGGTCATAAATTCCACAGGGGACATCGCAATGAGCTTCTGCTCGAGCAAAAGCATTTTTCTTATCAAGGGTATTCAAAAGACGGTAGAACATAGTTACTCCTTAAGATTCTCAGTTATTGTGATAAAAGTATTATCTACTTCTAACAAAAATGATACTAATAAAGATAAATTTTGTCAAGAAAATCATAAAAATTATCGTTTTTCCCCACTTGTGGTGAACAATCTCTAACTTAGTGGCGAAGAAACTCACCCCATCGGCAAAAAAAATAAGGTAAAATAGCGTAGTTCACTTATTATCATCTCATAAAAGAGGAGAAAAAATGACTCACATTATCACCAGTTTATGCCTGCGCGATAGCGGCTGTGTAGAAGTTTGCCCAGTCGAATGTATCGTTCCCGGCACCCCACAAGAAGAACATCCTTGGTTCTATATTGACCCTGACACTTGTATCGATTGCGGTGCTTGTATTCCTGAGTGCCCATATAACGCGATCTTTGTTGAAGACGAAGTACCTGAACCTTATGTCGCCGAAGGTGGCGAATTCATCGCCCGCATCGGTCTCACCGGTCACTATGAGAACACAGATCATCACGGCGAAGCTGTCGTTTTGGACTGCACCAAACAACTCGAAGCTGGCGAAGAAGTTGATCTTACCGAAGATATTCAAGCCAACTACGACTACTTCGAAAGTGGCCCCGGCTACGACGGATAGTTCATCTCAGAAATACCAAAAGAGCCTTTCATGCGAAAGGCTCTTTTTTGTTTAGCTACTCGGGCATATCTTTGCAAGCCAGCTTTATCGGCGAAGCAATCTCCCGGACAATCATGGAGACTGCTTCGTCGCAAAATCATGCTCCTCGCAGAGACATTTCCAGGAGATTGAGTTATTATTTGAGGGCTACGCCGCCGCCCACCAATCTTCCCCTTCAACATAACCAAAATTATTTAATCTCTCTCGGATAAGTTTCCGCGCCCCTCGTGACCCTACGCTTGCCAGCAGCGCAGGATTTTGATACTGCCCCCAACATTCTGCCAGCGCATCCGGCTCAATGATCGGTTTACCACGTCTCGTGCGCCCGATCTTCTTTGGGTCGATATCTATAAATGCGACGAGAGGTACATCTTGGCGTTCAAGCTGTTTGGCGAGTCTACGCCCCATCATCCCGGAACCCCAAATGATGATTGCATCTCGCCCTTCAAGGGGACCGCGCGCGAGATAGTAGGCTTTCGTTCGCAGAAAATTTTCAAGCGAATAACGGCTGTCAGTATGAGTAACCCTGTTTGGGTGTTCACGCCACTCATGCAAAATTTCAGGGATTTTGGCAAATTTTGCACCAACAAGATACATTCGCAAGTAGAGGTCATAATCTTCAGGGAAGCCACGTTCTTCGTAACCGCCCATTTTTAGCAGCCATTCGCGCCGAAACATTACGCTGGGATTAGGCAAAGGACTCTCGACGAAAATTTCTCGTTTTATCTCTGCATCTGTAATAACGGAGTTTAACCATTCAATATAGACTTGAAACCCGCCACCAACATCTTCTTCGGGGAAGGCTTTGACGAGACAGCTAACAGCTGCCACATCCTGATTTTCTTCGAGAAATGCCCATTGTTTTGCCAATCGTTCGGGATGGGAACGATCATCCGCGTCGGTGCGGGCGATGTAAGGGGCTTGGCTGGCAAGCATCCCCACGTTCGAGGCGGAGATGACTCCTGCATGGCGGCGAGAGATGTATTTAAAACGGGAATCCTTTTTCGCCCAGCGATCCAGTATCAATCCCGTATCATCCGTTGAACCATCATCTACTGCGAGAACTTCAAAATTGCTAAAACTTTGTGCGGCAAGGCTTTTTAGGGCTTCTTCGAGAGTTTCGGCAGCGTTATAGCAGGGCAAAATGACAGAGATTTGGGGGCTTTTCATCTGCTCATTTTATCAGCCCTTTCAGGTATAATAGCGATTGTGATAAATTCAACTAATTATAAGGAAATTTCAAATGAAAATCGTAACTGATTGCGCGGCAGACCTTTCCGCGGAAGAGCGTGATGAACTCGGCATTGTCGAGGCTCCGCTTTATATCCAATTCCCTGAGGGTGAGGAAAACGCAACTGATATTGCTCCCGATGATTTCTACAACAGGCTTGAGGCAATGCGTCCTGCAATCCCAACAACGGCGCAGCCCTCTAGCGGGCTTTTTGCCGAATTATATGAAAAACTGGCTACGACGAAAGAGCAAATTCTTTCCATTCATATCTCTTCTGGTTTGAGCGGCACGCTGAACTCAGCGATCAATGGCGCAGCGCAACTGAAGAATAGAGTCGTCTCAACAGTAGATAGCATGACGCTCTCTGGCGGGCAACGTTTTCAGGTTTTGGCAGCTGTAAAAGCGGCAAAAGCTGGATGGGATTTGGATGCAATTAAAGAACGTCTGGATGCGATCCGCGCCAAGACCGAAGTGATCTATACGCTCGAAACGCTCGAGTATTTGGCGCGCGGGGGGCGCATTGGCAGGGTTCAGGCTTTGGCTGGGTCGGTGCTTAAGCTCAAACCCATCATCCATGTTGACCACGCCGACGGGAAATACTCTACCCTCGGCAAAGGGCGCACCATTAAGAAAAACGTCGCTGAAATGGTCAATCATCTCGCTGAAATATATGGCGATGCCCCCCTCTGGACAACGGTTTTACATGGTCGTTTCCAAAAAGGCGCAGACCAGATGAAAGAAGCTATGGAAGCAGGGCTAAATGTCGCAAAAATGGAAGTAACTCGCATCTCCCCCGTTTTGGGCGTGCATACAGGTCCTGGCATCGTTGGGGCTGCAGTGTTGCCGATGGCGTTGATAGAAGATTTAGTCTAATTCTGAATTTAGAATTTTGAATGATGAGTGAAGAATAGGGGTGTAAAAAAAATATGATGCGTAAACGAAAAGACTTCCGAAATCTTGAAAGTTTCGGAAGTCTTGGTTTATGCCGCAACTTTACTTTTCTGTCACTTCCCCATCCAATAAAGGCGGCTCTTCTACAACTTCCGCTTCAATCATCTCGCGCTCTTCTTTCTCGCCGAGTAACTGCATCGTCCCGATCGTGCCACCCAAAAGGGGAACGAGTGCGGGGAGCGGTGTAGGAATACCTGTCAACACGCCGACGAGCAATCCCTTCCCGATAGATGCACCCCAGCTATCTTTGAAACTATGTCGCTGGATCAAAATGCTGGGAATAGTCAATGCTGCACCAACTACCACAGAGATAGGCCAGGTCAACTCAAAAGTCATTACTTCACCGCCAAAGAGCATCATATCCACGGCGAACATACCAAAGCCCACAAGGGGGTGCAGACCAAAAGAACGTGAGAGTTTTTTTAAATTATTCAACATATTATTGCTCCAGTGGAAACTTTTATTTTCCTCGTAAATCTACAGTTTCTTTGCCAGATAATTTATCTGTAATTCGCTCGGTGACAATCTCCAAGGCCTTCGGTTGGTTGACGTAGTCCAGGTCATCGGTACGGATAGTCAGTACCGGGCAAAGATCGAAGTTAGCCAACCATTCATCATAGAAGGAATCGAGCAGGGAGAGATACTCGGTGGTGATGCCCGTCTCCATGCCACGAGCGCGGCGCTCAATGCGCTCCATCAAGACATCCACCGGGGCTTTGAGATAGACGAGCAAGTCAGGGCGCGGCATCCCCTCTACAACGAGATTGAAGAGACGACGATAAGACTGGTAATCCCGCTCGTTGATATTATTCAAATGATGCAAAGCACGCGCAAAAATATAATTATCTTCAAAAATGCTGCGATCCAAAATCGCAGAGCGCGGATCATTTGCGGCTTCGAGATATTGCTCTGCACGATGTCCCAAAAAAAAGACTTGCAAGTGAAAAGACCACTTGCGCATATCATCATAGAATTCTGAAAGATAGGGGTTATCTGCAACAGATTCAAAATCTGTGCGCCAGCCGAGGCGGTCACCCATCCGTTCGGTGAGTGAAGTTTTTCCAACACCGATATTTCCGGCAACAACAACGAGATGTTTTGTCATAATGATTTCTCCTTGAGAATTATTGTATCGTATTCATAAAAATTCTTCCTGAGTAACTGATATTACGCACTTTCGTTTTTAGGTTAGACGTTCAGCCCCCCTGCCCCTCGCTTCGCAGGGGCGTCCCCCATTTTGCAAGCAAAATAGGGGGACAGAAGGGAAATATCTTTTTAGAAGAAAAAGTGAATAATAGAAACAGAAAGAAAACCGAATTTCTTGAGATTATCGTTCATAAAGGAAGAGCTCTATAGGATTTAAACCGTCTCCAAAGTCCCTTTGCGTTTTGCGTGAAGTTCAAACCATGTGAAGAGGAAATAGCCAAGAATGCCGTAGGCGATACCAATACCAATTTCGCTGACAAGGAGTGGAGCGACATCTGCAAAGCTGCCGCCTGCGATGAGGGTGCGCGCAGAGGCAATACCGCGGGTAAGGGGCAGGGCTTTGGAAAAAGCCTGCATCCAGTTGGGGAGGGTGTCGATGGCGATATTTGCACCGGAAAAGATGAGCAGCAAAAAGTAGACGGTGTTATTCACAAACATCACATTTGCTGTGATGAGGCTAAGACAACCCATTAAGAGGCCAAGCCCACAAGTGCTGGTGGTGGTGACGATGATGGTCAAGCCCAATGCTGAAAAGTCCGTATGGGAGAAGTCTACACCAAAGAGAAGGGCGCCCCATCCTAGTGCGATGACAACGCCGAATGCGCCGTCAATGATGTGCATAAAGGCGCGCCCGAAAAAGAGCATCATCCGGTTGGCGGGGGTGCCGAAAAGATAGGGCAGCGTACCTGCCCATCGGTCGCCGCCAATGCTCATCGTTACACCGAAGATCCCGCTGACGGCGGTAATCTGTATGGCGTTGCCGATCACGTAAAAATCCACGTCTGTCCCGCCGGAGGCATAGGATCCCAGAAAGGTGAAAAAGATGATCTGCGCGAGGGGCATTAAAATCTTCGATGCTGCATAAGTCACGGGACGAAACCAAGCGAAGAGTGCGACGTAGGAAAGGACTGTCCCCTGCCAAAATAGTCGGAGATTTTTGGTAATTATATTCATGGTTTAGACCGTTTCTAAGGTGGCATCAACGCGGGCTTTATAGAGCATCTTCCTGAATAATTTGCTGGAGATAAAAAGGTCAACGATGCTGAAGATGAGCATCATGCCCCAGGCGAGGAGAATTTTTTGCAGATCGCCTTCGCCAGTAGATGTTTCGTGGAGGGCGCGCGCTGCCCAATAGGGGGGCAGGATATAGCTGACAGGCGTTGTCCAGTTGGGGAGGAGGGCGATGGGGAAGAGAAATCCTGCCAGAATATAGACGGGGAATTCCATCGCATTTTGCCATTGCTGGATGCCCCTATACATGATGAAGAGGGGCGCAATAATTAGCCCAAAGCTAATAAAGGCAAAAATGCTCAGGAAGACCGAGGCTGTAAAAAGAAAGGGGGCACTCATTTGCAATGTATAGCCAAATAAAAGCGCGGCAAGCAGATAGGAGGTACTCATCGAGAGAAGTGACTGGACGACATTGGCAAGATTTTTTCCGAAAATGATCACTTCAAAGGGGATGGGTGCAGCAACAAGTGATTCCAGAGTCCCTTGCCAGCGCTCTCCGTTGATGCTATTACCGGAGATAAAAAGAAGGCTGCTCCATAAGCCCGTGAGACCGCTGCCAACGACAACGAACATGGCGTAATTTTCGCCTGAGCCGCGCAACATGAAGAGGGCAAGGATAGCGATAAGCATCGGCTGAACAAGGATGGCGAAGAGGATAAAACTATCGTTCCATTGATGGCGAAGGGTGATCTCTGCCACGCGCAAAATAGTGCGCCAATAGACGATCAGGTTTTTGAATTTCATGCTTTGCCTCCCACCAAACGGACATAGGCATCTTCCAGCGTTGGTTCACGGACGGTGACGCGCCCAATGCGCATCCCTTCGAGAGAAGCTATCAGATCGGGGACAGCTTCTGCCCCCCGTTCGGTTTGGACAAGCAAAAGTTGACGATGATCTTGCTCTCGCGTGGAGAGCGCATCTACAAAAGGAAGTTTGCGAATATCATCGATCACTTTCGGGTCAATGCCAAAAGTCTCGATCTCGACCACAGAAAGGTCGCGGACGTGTTTCTTCAATGCAGATGGCGTATCAAGGGCGACGATCTCTCCTTTATCAATGACGGCAACGCGTTCGCAAAGGGAGTCGGCTTCAAACATATAATGTGTGGTCAGCAAAATGGTCTTCTTCTCCGATTGCAGATTTCGAATCACTTCTCGGAATTCACGTGCTCCGACAGGGTCAAGCCCAATGGTCGGCTCATCAAGAAAAAGGATGTCAGGGTCGTGAAGCAATGTCCGCGCAACATGAAGGCGTTGCTTCATCCCGCGCGAATAACCCTGAACGCGTTCATCGCCGCGCCCTTTCAAACCAACCAGTTCGAGCAATTCCGGGATACGTTTTTTCGAGACTTCAGGGTCTACGTGATATAAGCTGGCAAAATAGCGCAAATTATCAATGGCAGAAAGTCGCCAATAGAGACCGCGTTCCCCGCCAAAGATGAAGCCGATCTGCTTGCGGACTTCGTTCGCATCTTTGACAATATCCAAACCCTTTACCCGCACTTCGCCCGCATCGGGGATGAGCAAGGTTGCCAAGACTTTGACCGTGGTCGTTTTTCCGGCTCCATTAGGACCAAGCAAACCAAAAAGCTCACCTTCTTTAATGTCAAAAGAGACATCTTTAACAGCTTCAACTTCCTTGACTTTACGGCGGATCACGCCTGTAGTGGCGCGGTAAATTCGTCTTAAGTTTTTTACTTCGATAGTGTTCATGTTTTCTCTCGCTTTGATGAAATAGGTAGTCTCGATTGTACAAAATGGGGAGAAAAATAGCAAGCATTACAGAACATTAGTTTCAAAAACAAGAACTTTCGCTTTTGAACGAAAAAGAAGGGTGCGTCGCACCATCCTAGGAAACAATAGTGTCAACTTCTTTACGAAAAACATGATACAAAGTACCATCTCCCGAAATCATTTTCTATAGAGGCACAAATGCTCCCTTATATTCTTCAAGGACTCACACTCGGATTCGCCGCCGGCGCACAGCCCGGACCTTTCCAGACTTATCTCATCACCCAAACCCTTGCCAACGGATGGCGAAAGACGCTCATAGCCGCTTTCGCGCCGCTCGTTAGCGACGGCCCCATTATTTTGCTCGCAGTTTTTGTACTTAAACAAATGCCAGAATCCCTGCAACGTGGGCTTTATATTGCGGCCGGGATCTTTATCCTTTATTTGGCATGGTCATCTTTCCAGCAATGGCACAGCTTCGATGCAGACGCTACAGAAGAAGCCAATGAGCAAAACTTATGGAAAGCCGCCACAATGAACTTCATTAGCCCAGGTCCCTATATTTTTTGGAGTCTCGTTAGCGGGCCCATATTTCTTAAAGGGCTGAGCGAATCTACATCGAGGGGCATCGGCTTCATGCTCGCGTTTTATGGGACGATGATCGGGCTCAATGTCGGGTTGATCTTTATTCTAGGGCTGGCAAGCCAATTTGGCGGGCGCATTCGGCGCGGGATGCTTTTCGTCGCAACTATCGCATTATTTTTCTTTGGCTTCTATCAACTCTGGCTCGGCATCGTAGTAAAATAACAGCATGACATGGAATAGACATACCACTCACGTTCAGGATGGCGACCTTGTTTTGCTCGTCGGGCAGCGGCATAAGCATTTTATGATCACGCTCAAAGCGGGGATGGAATTTCACACCCATCGCGGCATTCTCAAGCACGACGACCTGATCGGGCTGCCTTGGGGAACGCAAATTTATAGCCACACAGATGCCCCTTTTTATATCTTTTCCCCCTCTCTGGCAGATGTCCTGCGGGATATGCCGCGCAACACGCAAATTCTTTATCCGAAGGATATTGGATTCATCTTGCTCACAACGGGGATCGGACCCGGATCGCGCGTGATTGAAGCTGGTACCGGTTCAGGAGCAATGACTACAGCCCTGGCGCATAGCGTTGGAGCGGATGGACAAGTCTACTCCTACGAAAACCGCAAAGCAATGCAGGTTCTCGCCAAAAAGAATTTACGCCGTCTTGGGCTGGAAGAACGTGTCGAATTCAAAGTCCGCGACATCGAAGAAGGCTTCGACGAAAGCGACGTGGATGTTATCTTCCTCGATGTCAGAAACCCCCACGACTACATTTCTCAAATGCGTGCTGCACTCAAACCAGGTGGATATTTCGCCAGTCTTTTACCGACTTTCAATCAAGTCGAAGAATTGCTTTTAGCGTTGAATAAAAGTCAATTTGCTTTTATTGAAGTTTGTGAAATTATGCTGCGCTACTACAAACCCCAATCTTCGCGCCTGCGCCCCACAGACAGGATGATCGCCCACACAGGCTTTCTGCTCTTTGCGCGGCGTGTAGAGAAAGTTGATAGACCTGAAGAATTAGAAAAGGGAGATTTATCTTGAAGAAAAAAAACTTACTCTTATTGATCACTCTGCTCATTCTTTTTACCCTTGCCTGTAGTTTGTTCAACCCTGAGCTAGTTGGTGAAAAAGAAGAAGCGCCTACAGAAATAGCCGCTGAATCTGCACCTGTAGCAGAAGAAGCCCCTGTCACGCATGATGGTGTTTGCAATAATATCCTTTACCCTCTTCTTCCTACACAGCAAATGGTTTATAAGAGCACCAGCCCTGAAGGCGAAATGCAAATGGGCATGACCGTTGCCAAAGTGGAAGGTAATTTCGCCACGATAGATATGCTTGATATGAGTACAGGTATTGTCACCCAATCTACAGTGGAATGTGAAGAAGGCATTATCAAACACTTCCCATCCATGACAATGGGGACCATTCTCGGTGACATGCTCAATGGCACAATGACAATGGACTATCTCTCCGGTTATATTGCACCAACAGAAGAAACACTCGTCGCCAATAATTGGGATATGGCATGGACATCGGAATATGTGATGAACGGCGAGATCACCATGGAAGACGAAGGCGAAACAATGACAGTGACCATAGACAACTCCCCCGTCAAAATGGACTGGAAGGTCGTGGGCACAGATGAAAGCATTACTGTTGGAGCAGGCACTTATACCAATGCCATCAAAGTCTCACGAGAAATGGTGGTAGACGCTTCGATTGACATGGGCGTAATGAAGCTGGATAGCTCACTAAGCATCAATTCCAATCATTGGTTTGCGCCCTATGTTGGGATGGTAAAAATGGAGTTTGACGAAATCAGCATCTCAACACAGGGGATGACCTTCCCCGTTACACTAAGCGAAACAATGGAGCTGATCGAGTTTCGCCCGGCAGAATAACTAAGGAGATAAAAATGCGAAGAAGACCGCCCTTCCGCCGACCGCTTAGACGTTCTAGCCCGCGACGCGTCCCGCCAGCTTTAAAACACGCAAATGAGTTAATGAAATCTGGGAATTATGCTGAAGCCGCCCCCGCTTTTGAAAAGATCGCTCAACGCGTTGAAGCCAGGGGTGGGGCAAGGGCTGTGCATTTTCACCTGCGCGCGGGGAGAGCCTATATCCTTGCTAAAAATACAAAAAAGGGAATGACCCATCTCAAACATGCGCTGATGGTCATGGCTGCGAAAAAACATTGGGAGCCTTTGCAGCGTTTCGGTCAACGTGCGGCGGATGAATTGAATGAATTAGGATTAGAAGAAGAAGCACAAGAGATCGTTGCCTTTTGGGTTGAGAAACTACCTGAAAGATCAGCGTTTTCAAAGGCTAAATCTCGTCCTGCGCTGCCGACCCAGTGTTCGGGTTGCGGGGCTCCCATCCGTTCGGATGAGGTAGAGTGGATAGACGAGGAAACTGCCGAATGCATCTTTTGCGGCAATCCTGTTCGAGGAGAGAATTAAGATCACTAGCATTACGCAAGCCCAAATCACGGAGCGTCTCCGTCAGAGTTATCACTCTTCAAATCTGCCATCCACTGATGGCTATGTTGGTCGCCCCACGGAGCAGACAAATCATCCACTAAAATGTGCGGCTGTGCTTGTCCCGTTAACTTTTTACGATAATGAATGGCATCTTCTTTATACACGTCGAACCGACACGTTAAATGATCATAGCGGACAAGTTTCTTTTCCGGGCGGGCATTGTGATCCAGAAGATGACAATGCTGAAGATACTGCGTTGCGCGAAGCTGATGAAGAGATCGGTTTGAAAGCAAAGGATGTTCAAATTTTGGGGAGGATTAACGAAATTATTACAGTCACAAATTATGAGATCACGCCTGTTGTGGGTGTTTTCCCGTGGGCTTATTCTTTTTTTGTCTCTACAGTTGAAGTGGGGCGCGTTTTTACGATGCCGTTGAATTGGCTGGCGAATTCTAAAAATTACTGGCAATTTCAACACCCAAAAGCAAAGCATCCGACAATTGCCTATCACCCCTATGATGGAGAATTACTTTGGGGTGCAACGGCAAGAATTACGGTCAATTTTTTGAATACGATTTTAAAGGGATAGTAAAACTTTAAACAGATTATTCTTCTTCCGCCCCCTCTGTCCTGCGGACATCTCCCCCAAATTCTAAGCACGGAATTTAGGGGAGAGCGATATAACAGAAAAGAGCGACGCAAATGCGTCGCTCTTTTGATTTTTGAAAATAAGATTATTCTTCGGTTTCTTCGGTACCTTCTTCGCCTTCAGCACCTTCAACACCTTCTTCGCCTTCTTCACCTTCAAGGAGTTCATCGACTTCTACTTCGTCAACGATCTCAGCTGCAGGAGCTGCGGCTACGGCAAGCATTGAACCGGGATCGGTAAGGATAACAAGTTTGTCAGAAACTTCAAGGTCACGGACCAAAATGCTATCACCAATTTTTTCAAGTCCAGAAATATCAACATCAAGGCTTTCTGGCAAATCAGTGGGCAAGGCTTCGATCTCTAATTCGATTACACCAGAGATCAACACGCCACCAAAATCTGCAACAGCAGGAGAAGTACCGATCAAATTCACACGAACCTGGGCTGCAATGGTTTCGGTCATGGAGACAACCTGGAAATCAACGTGCAAAAGGGAGCGTCTAATATAATCCCATTGTTTTTCACGAACCAAAGTGGGGTATTCTTTGCCATCTAATTTGACGATGATCAAGTTAGATGATTCTGCTTTCGCCAAAATACGGCTGGTCGCTCTGTGGTTTAAGGCAATTGGCATTGAGTCAACACCATGGCCGTAAATTACGGCAGGCAAGAAGCCATCACGGCGTAAAACCTTAACTTTTTTGCCAATTACTTCACGTTTTTCTGCATCTACAACAATTTTACTCATTACTTTATCCTCGAGCGCCTCTCACCTCGAATCTTTTCGAGATTACCACACTCTTTTTTTATCTCGGGCAAGCCGAGGGGTTTGATTATTTTTTTCGTCCAAAGATGAAGCGTCCCAATAAAAGGAATATCCCAGAGACCACGCCACCTATCAGACCGATCAGGACAGCTTCGCGCGTATCCACTACAGTGTGGACTTTGCCCTCAACGCTTCCCGCTAAAAGGATTTTTGTCTCTATCCGCTCCGCACGTACATTCTGGCTTGCTACCGTTAAAACAGCACCTTCTTGTACTTCGACGTTATTTGCGATAACCAGGGCTGCCCTTCCCTGCAAGTAGACATCTTCTGCATTGAGTGCAATAACACCGCTTTGCGCTAAATTTACTTCATCTGCCTGTAAAGCGACAATGCCGGATTCGTGTGCAGAAAGAGTTTGAGCTTTTAAGCCCACTACACCGCTTTGCGTCATCCCCACTTCGTCTGCAAAAATACTATTTGCACCAGACTGCTGCATACGTACCATTTCTGCTTTAACCGTATCTGCACCAGCATTGGTCATATTCACAACCTGGGCTTCAACTTCTTCTTCAGGGGCAACGTTTTCGTCGCTCATAACAGACTCCGTTTGCGGACTATAGACAAAAAATGCGCCTCCATAAATGGAGGCGACTTTTCCAAAGACGGGCATATTTTATCCCCAGAGAGGGCTTTCGTCAAGCAGTGTAGCTCTAACCAGATTGAGAATCAACATAAATACGAACCGCTTCACGGAAGAAATCAGCCAAATCTGGGTGCATGGAATCGAAATTCTTTTTGAAATCGGGACTTTGACCGTACATGGTAGCAAGACCCAGCAATTGATCCAGATTTGGTCTCCAGAAATAATCCATATGCGCACTCCAACGTTCAACGATCGCCTGCACTTCAGCAGAATCCGCGCCTTGGGGCATGGCGGCGATCATATCTACATAGACTTGGTTCCCTTCATCTAAAATCTCCTGCTTTTTCTCCGCAGAATAATTCTTCCACTTGCGGTTTGATGCGCGGACGGTCTCGGGGTCATATTGCTCTTCGGCTTTCTTGGCATACGCTGACTGTTCTTCTTCGCTAAATGCTGCGAATAATTTTTTCTTAGTCATTTCTTTTTCTCCTTTCAAATGTTGGATGGTGTCTTCCACCGTTTTGATCAGGCGCTCGGTGCGGGCGAGACGTGCCCAAAGGGCGTCCCAATGGTTTTCTAGCGCGGAAACCTGTTCAAATCCGGGCGCGTCCAACAATTCCTTTATATCCTTGAGCTTGAAATCCAATTCTCGATAGAAGAGAATCTGCTGCAAGCGCAGGAGGGCGACATTGTCATATTGACGGTAGCCGTTCTCAGCAATCTTGGCTGGCTTGAGCAAACCGATCTGATCATAATAGTGCAACGTGCGCACGCTGACACCAGCGAGGATGGATAGTTTCTTTACAGTGTACATTGTGTGGAGAGTATAAGCTATGACGTTACGTTAATGTCAAGAAATTGCTTCCAATCCGAAAAATACGATTGGCTCGCCCTCATCACCTACGAATTCTACAATCCCTTCAGCGGAGATTATCTCTTCCGTAGGGCGGTTAGGGCTGTCCTTATAAAAGCGGAATAGTCAGCCCGCATCCCGAGCGTCTTCTTGCGAGGAGCAGAATCGTGCTTGTAAGTGTGCAGTAATATATTAGACCTCTTGCATAAGTGCTCTAGCCGCTGTCCCCAGCGGCGTGTTTCTAAGAAGTCTGCGCTGGGGACAGCGCAGAGAGCAGGGTAAAAACAGACTTTTGCAAGAGGTCTATTTCTTCTTGTATGAGAAAGCGTTCTGAAAATAAAATCCAGAACGCTTTTTGAGTCTACTCGCGCACGCTACGACCTACAGGCAAAAGCTGAGATTGCGTTATTTCAAGAGATTATTCAAATTCCAAAAATATGATTGGCTGACCCTCGTGACCTGTGAGTTCTATAATCCATTTAGTGGAGATTATCTCTTCAGGAGAGCGGTAAGAGCAGTTTTGGTGAGTGCGAAATAAAAAATCTGAGATAACAAAAAGACTTCCAAATAAAAAAAATGGAAGTCTTTTTGTTATCCATTACTGAGTTGGATGCACATATCTCTTCTGGTATACTACACTAAGGTCAAGCGCAACAAATATATTACGCTTGGCCTTGACCCCAAAATGTTCCGCCTCAGGTGAAAATGGAAAAATGGACATAAAAAATAAGACACTATC
>JABGQT010000048.1 GCA_018648685.1 Anaerolineae bacterium | reverse complement strand
AAGCGAGCGAGATCGTCATCTCGGTCTCGGGCAAAGAGCGCGAAGACGAGCGTTACCGTCCGCTCAAACGCGACCGCGATGCCGAAGAAAAACTGCTCGACCGCTACCGTGACCCCAACGATCCGCTCGAAATCCTGATCGTGACCGCCAAACTGCTGACGGGCTTCGATGCGCCCATCCTGCAAGCGCTCTACCTCGACAAACCGATGCGCGACCACACCCTGCTGCAAGCCATCACACGCACCAACCGCACCTACGGCGCCATGAAAACACATGGTCTGATCGTCGATTATCTCGGCATCTTCGACGATGTCGCGAAATCGCTGGAGTTCGATGAAGAAGGCTTCAGAAGTGTTGTCTCTGGCATCGAAAACCTGAAAGTCCAACTCCCCGAAGCGATGCAAAAATGCCTGGCATTTTTCCTCGGCGTGGACAGAAGCGTCTCAGGCTACGAAGGTCTGATCGCCGCCCAGGACTGCCTGCCCAATAACGACGTGCGGGATGCCTTCGCCGCCGCTTATGGTTTGCTGAGTAAGCTCTGGGAAGCCATCTCCCCCGACCCCATGCTGGCTGCCTACGAAAACGATTATCGCTGGCTCTCGCAGGTCTACGTCTCCGTCCAACCGACGACGGGCACGGGTGCGCTGCTCTGGCATTCGCTCGGCGCCAAAACGATTGAACTGATCCACCGCAACGTGCACGTCGAAGCCATCCACGACGACCTGACCGAAATCGTGCTCGACGCCGAACTGCTCGAAGCCGTCCTGAACACCGATAACCCCGACAAAAAAGCCAAAGAGATCCAGATCAAATTGAGCGAACGCCTGCGCAAGCATAGCGGCGATCCGCGCTACAAGAAATTATCCGAACGGCTGGAAAAACTCAAAGAACAACACGAAGCGGGTCAACTGCAAAGCATCCACTTCCTGAAAGCCCTGCTCGACCTGGCGACCGACGTGGTCAACGCCGAAAAAGACATCCCCGCAGACCCCATCGCAGACGAAGACCGCGCCCGCGCCGCCCTGACCGAACTCTTCCAACAAGCCCGCAACGAAGAGACCCCCGTCATGATCGAACGCATCGTCGACGACATCGACGACATTGTCCGCAAAGTCCGCTTCCCCGAGTGGCAGGCGACAAATGCGGGCGAACGCGAAGTGCGAAAAGCGCTCAGGCGGACGCTGTTTAAGTACAAGCTGCATACCGACAAGGAACTCTTCGAGAAAGCGTATGGGTATGTGAGGGAATATTATTAGGATGAGCAGAACAGTTATGATGACACCTTACAAAATTGCTTTAAAACGGATTGAAGAAGCAGTAAAAACAGGTGCTACAGAGTTAAATCTTTCAGGTTTAGGAGTTGGACGGCTTTCCGTTTTTCTTTCCTATGCTTGGCAAGATAAACACTATGTAGATGAGTTATTTGATTCGCTGAAAGCTGTCGATTGGATTGATCCGTGGCGGGATAAAGACAAAATTCTACCTGGACAAGATTGGCGAATGACAATTGAACATGCGTTAGATAGAGCTGACGTTGTTGTTGTTTGCTTATCTAATGAAGCAGTTGTGAAGGAGGGTTTTGTTCAGAGAGAAATCAGTATCGCAGTGAGAGTTGCAACGGAGAAACCTGAAAACACTATTTATTTAATTCCTTTGCGATTAGATGACTGTCCTGTTCCACGAAGCTTAAGTAAGGTCCAATATGCAGATTATTTTGGGTCTGCTAAGGAAACTACCTTTTTAAATTTGTTAAAAGCATTAAGACTGCGCTATGAGCAAAAAATAGCATTACGAATGAAGAAAAAAATGCAGTCAGGGGAAACAGGGCTCGATATATCACATAACTTTCTTACAACATTACCAGCAGAGATAGGAGGACTTGTCAATTTGACATCTCTTGATCTTTCGTACAATCGGCTTACTTCTCTGCCTGCAAGCATTCAAAACCTTAAAAACCTAAAAGAATTAAGATTAGTCGGCAATATGCTTCCAATACCAACGGAAGTTTTTGATAAATTAAAAGAACCGGAAGCAGTCCTAGATTATTATTTTTCACATCTAAAGAGAAAATTAAACGAATGTAAAGTTTTGGTTATAGGCGAAGGCAGCGTTGGAAAAACATCATTAATTCAACTCTTAGTAACAGGAAAATTCAACCCTAGAGAGGGTAAAACTGAAGGCATTTCGATTACTAAGTGGAAAATTAAAAATGATTATAAGACTACTAATAATCAAGCACAGATCAATCTTAATCTCTGGGATTTTGGCGGACAAGAAATTATGCATGCCACGCACCAGTTCTTTCTCACAAAGCGCAGCCTATACTTATTGGTGCTTGATTCCCGTCTAACCCAGGAAGAAAACCGTATTGAATACTGGCTTAAAATCATCCAGTCTTTTGGTGGTGGGTCTCCTGTACTGGTTATCGGTAACAAGATTGACCAGCACCCGCTCGATATTGATCGTACGGGGTTGCAAAAGAAATACACCAACATTGTTGGCATCCTCGAAACATCTGCTGCCACAGGCGCAGGCATTGAAAAACTCAAAGCCGAAATTGCAGAGCAGATAAATAACCTGCCGCATATCCATGATTTACTACCAGAAACTTGGTTCACGGTCAAAACAAAACTCGAAGATCTAGGGGATAAGTCCAACTTCATTACCTACGAAAAATATATCGAGTTGTGCGCTGAAAGTGGCATCAATGACGAAGCAAGCCAACGTACACTGATCGATTTCTTGCACGATCTCGGTGTAGTCCTGCATTTCCAGGATGATCTACGCTTGGAAGCACTTGGCATTCTTAATCCACATTGGGTCACGAATGGCGTCTACAAGATACTCAACTCGCGTACCCTATTTCAGAATAAGGGCGTGCTAACTATTTCCATGCTGGATGAAATTCTCAACCTACCTGAATATCCTCGAAGTAAATGGCTCTTCATAATTGACATGATGAAATACTTTGAATTGTGCTACAACATCGAACCCGACAAAACTTTCTTGGTTCCTGATTTGTTGCCGAAAGATGAACCTACTGGATTAAACTTCAACGGCACTCCCACCTTTGAATATGCCTACCCTGTTTTGCCCTCCAGTATCATCACCCGTTTCATCGTCCGCATGAACCAGAAGATCGACGATGGCTTCGTCTGGCGCACGGGCGTGGTGTTGAAAATCGGCGAGAATAAAGCCCTCGTCAAAGCCGATATTGAGGACAAAAAGATCACAATTGCCATTGATGGGCTTGAACACACGCGGCGAGATGCGCTGTCCGCGATTCGATATCAGCTGGATGAGATTCATGCGTCGATCAAGGGATTGAATCCTGTAAAACGTATTCCAATTCCCGAAGCACCTAATGCCAAGCCAGTTAACTATGAATTCTTGTTGATGTTGGAGCGTGACGGACAGGAGATGCATTTAGTACAAGATGGACCGCGGTTGGTCAAGATTAATGTACGCGATATTCTCAGCGGTATCGAAAGCGAGTTCCAAAGACGAAAAGCTGAAGGAACCGTGACAAACATCTATGTCGGCGGTAATTTTGATGGAAATCTAGTGGTTGGCAATGAGAACCAAGCGATTCGAGACAGTTACAACAAAATCTCAACCGCCAAAGTTGAGATCGAACTCAAGGAAACACTAAAACTGCTTGCAGACGCAGTTGCTACTATGAACGAGGAACTTCCAACCGAGCAAGCCTTAGAGGCATCTGAAGATCTTGGCAGACTGGTAGACGAAGCCCTTATGTCCAAACCGAATAAGAAATGGTACTCGGTCAGCATCGAGGGCTTGATACAGGCGGCGGAGAATTTGGACAAGTTGGGCGAGCCGGTGGTTGATTTATCGAAGAAGGTCTTGTCGCTGTTGACGGGGGGATTGGCCAAGTAAAAATGCGAGTTACTCAATGAACAAAAAAGAATGGATCAAAGCCGTCATCAAAGAAACCAACCAGCCCGAAGCGCTCGTCGTATCTATCCTTGAAGCTGGATTGGAAGAAATTTACCAATCTATGAAACGCGAGGAGAAGGTCACCTTGCAGAACTTTGGCACTTTCTATATCGACGTGCGCCGCAGTGGGACGGTCTTCAAATTCAACCCATCCCAAAAGTGGAAAGCGCTTTTCGGTTGGGCATCAAGCTATCGCGGTGAGTTATAAAAACGGAAACACAATCAGGCATCCTAATTAACATCGACCTCGAATATTCTGCCCAAATCACTGATTGGGTACAGGAAATTGATTGGCGTATTATCGCAAGTCAAATCGAAAAAAGAGGCAAACCCACCGTTTTTTACAAAGCGCCCGATGACCCTTTTCCACGCTTTCATCATCTGGAAGAAATCCCGAAAGAGCGCGGCATCTACCGCCCGCATTATGGTGATACTGGGGGTGGTTTTGAGTATTGCTTCCGCACTACCCCTGAAGGAACAAAGGTGAGCGGATACAGTCACGGTGCCCGATTCTACAAAATCACACCGCCGCCGCTTGAGCTAATGCTGCCACAAAAAATTGAGATCGAAATCCCCAAAAAACTACAAGAGAATTTTGGCATTCTTTATCCCCATGACAACTACTTCAAAGAAGGTGAAAATCATTTCGGCTTTTATGACGAATTCTTTTCCATTTTCCATAACTGGCAATGGTACAGCGAAGATACAGAACCCTTTGAGTTCTCTTTTGTCCCCATGTCCATAGGATGCTTGGTAAGGGTCTTGCATGTCCAAAGTAACGAAACGCTGGATCTCACCAAAGACGTGAGGTGGTATTTTTTCTTTAAAGCCCCGTTTTTCTGTTTTATGTCGTGAGGTCGTGAGGTGCGCCAAAACCACCCGTATATACATGCAAAAACGCTATATTTAGCAAATAATTCGCGTATATGCTGGTAAAAATCCTTACAAAAAACCTCACGACATGAGCTAAATGTCGTGAGGTTTTGGAGCATGTCGTGAGGGGGTCGTGAGGATGTCGTGAGGTTTGTCGTGAGGTCAAAAATACCCCCATATATATACAATATCTTTATATTAGAAGAAATAAGTCTGTATATATGGGTGTCTTTTCTTCTCTAATACTGCCCTCACGGCCTCACGACATGAATCCTCGCGCGCGTGTCTTTTTTATTGGATGAAGTGCCGATTCGTACTTTTTTTGAACCTGTATGCCGGAAACAGGCAACTTTCTAACGTAGACCGTTTCGCGATGCTCTCGTCGCACGAATGTTTGGGCTAGCAGTCAAGCCTAAAGCACGTGCGATACGAAGTGTCCATCGCGATTAAATAAAAAAGGATGAAAATCGCCCAAGCAACTTTCATCCTTTTTATGATCCACTTCTGGATACTATAGTTCTTCGTTTTGGAGCGTCACGCCATAGAGTTCTTGAACCCTCTCTAAATCAATAGCCAATACTCGGCGGGTTTTCCCTGCGATCCACTTGCTGACGAGAAAATTATAACCTTCACCGCGCTCTGTCAGCAAATCGGGGAGTTGCCCCATTTGTCTGCGTAGCGCATCGGTTGTGGTATCAAAATACTCACCCTGTCCCGCCCAATAGTTCCGCACAAGCTCGAGGCAGGCACCGTCATCCAAATAGACGCTATTCTCATCGGGGTTGTGCCAGCCAATCTTCTCTGCATGTGGGGGTTGAATATGTCGAAAATCTTTTGTGCGAGAAGCCAGATAAACCTTGTGACGTGTTAGCAAGCTCTCAAGTGCTTCAAAGAATTTACGCACAGGGCTTTCTTTTGCTATCTTTTCTACTTGCATAGCAACAACATTTGCTAAAGCATCACTAATTTTTTCGGAGAGCATTTTTTCTTCTTCTTTGCCTAAAATGCCCATTTCGCAAAAAGCAGTTAAGGCTAATTTCTGCGCTGCGTCTAAGACTACAAAATAATCAGGAAGACGATTTTGCATCTCGCTTCTTTCTCGAATTTCTTGCAGGGATTTTGCCTGGAGCTTAGTCAGTATTTCCATTGCCCGCTCCCAATTGGTAGCTAACCACTGAATATAGGCACTCATCGCCAAAGCATATACCCCAGATTGCGCTTGTACCTGAGCTAAATCGAGAGCAGGGCGAGATTTTTCACCTGTATCTGGCAAGAAATCACCCCGTTCAATGGGGATATATAACATCCGCCCGACCGTGCTTTCTCCTGCAAGAGGCAGTTCGGCGGTGGAGATCACTAACCCGCGCGGGGTCAGCGTTTTAGATTGATAGTTATGGCTACGCCCTCGTCCGGAACGATTTCCCATGCTGCGCACAACTTTATTCGCCGTAGCCCGAATTCGTTTGGCATCGCTCTGTTGTTGAAATTGGGGAGCGAAGTCGTCAATAACAAGCGGGATGTCTTTTGTGGAGAACATCGCTTCTTCTAAATGGGCTGGCGTACTCATCCAATCGGTGGGAGCATGATATTGCCTTCCTTCAATAAAGCCATTACCGAAATGCGTTAGGGCAAGGTGAGCAATAGTAGATTTTCCGCTTTGGGTAGAGCCATAAAGCCAAAGCACTGTGTATAGAGGAAGAACTTCGGTCAAGAGAGAGGCATACATCGCAGCCCAGATCGGTGCAGTAACTCGTAAAGGGGCAAGATCGAGAAAACCCAAGCTGGCTCGAATTGCCTCATAGCGTTCCTTTCCCTGCGGCGGTTCCGGTAAAGCATAATGCCGCAGGTTATCATCCAACTCTACGCGTACATCTTTATTGAAACCTTTAGAGGAGATACAGCCATTGGCGGTTAGAAAGCTGCGCTCCCCATCAATTTCAGCCCAACCGGTATGCGTATAAACGCGCTCTCTTTTCATTTTCTCCAGGGAGACCTCTTGTACTGCTCGCAAAAAAAGATGTCGTTTTCCATAAGGGATATATAGAATTGGACGTGCTCCCCAAAGTTTATTCAACCAGTTTAGAGAAGCGAATTCTTCTGAATCTACCTCTATGCTATTCAGCTTTTCACCGCTCCCCAGTTGACCTTCAAGGGTGAAGCGCACTTGTGGTTGATTCAAGCCATCATCAAGCATTAGCTCCTTTGCGATTTGAGCATGGAAATTTCCTAGAGCTTCATTCTGAAAATGGAGCACCCCTTTCTTGATTTCACTATAAGAGATAGGAGCCTCTCGCTCAACCATCCCTAGAGCCTTTTCCAGCTCTGTTTTCCCCAAACCAAGTGCTTTTGCCATCTTCTTCTGATACCGTGGCTGCAAGCCTTCCGGCAAATCTTGATAACCCAAGAAAATATCTTCCTGAATTACCGTCAAATCTTGCGGATCAGCAGACTTTGCGTCCTCAAGCAATTGATCTATCCAGGGGGAGGCTTGCTGGAGTAACTCAAAGAGTTCTTCGACTTTTAGCCCATTCTGCAACCCGACATTGAAATCTTTGAAAGGCAAAGCAGGTAAAAGCATCAAAAGGGGATCTACCTTTTTAGCCAATTTTGACTGTGTTTTCTTCTGTAGCTTTTCTATTGCAGCCTTTTTCTGAGCAGAAATTTCTTCTTCCAATAAATCATTATCCAAAGCGAGATAGACTTTCTTATAGCGTAAAACTCGTTTCAAATCATCTTCTGGAATTTTGCCTACGCCGCATAAAGCCAGTGAAGAAAATCCTAGTTGCCGAAGGCTCTCAGCATCCATCTGCCCTTCAACAATAACGAGCTTCTCTCTTTCTTTTGTCTCTGCCCAGTAGATTTGCCTCTTGCCAGGCAGATTGCGAGACTTATCTTTTGGGTCTTTTGGAGTAAGTGCCCGCGCTGAGAAATACCCCACCTTCCCTATGCTCTGGTGAGGCATGATAATGTAGCCATTTGGAGAAGCAGTTTTCCCTTTGGCATTGGCAGTGAAATCTTGTCCATCCAAGCGGATCAGCCCGACCTTCTTCGCCAAGGCAAGGTCAATGTCTTTCTTTTTCAGGTGCTGGTGTAAGCCGATCGTGCTTTCAGAATAACCCCATCCAATAGTTCGCAGTGTTTCTTCATCAAAGCCTCGCCCTTGCAAATAAGCTCGTGCTCTTTCTCCTTTTGGCGACCAAAGTTGCTCTGTAAAAAAGAGTGCTGATTCTTTGAAGAGATTGCTACGTTTTTGGCGACTTTCTGCGGCATGGGCATTTTCTTGTGAAAAACCAATCTGCTCCAGAGAGACACCTGCCTCATCCGCTAACCACCGTACTGCCTCAACAAACGCCAAGTTTTGCTGGGCCTGCACAAAATCAATCGCATCGCCACCTTTGTCGCAACGAAAACAAAACCAGCTTTGTGAGTCATCGTAGACCGCCAAGCTGGTTGGATTATCGCCGTTATGTAACGGACATTTTCCGCGTAGCGTATTCCCATTGCGTTGCAACTCGACCCCAGACTGTTCCACAATTTCAACAAGCGAAACGCTGGATTTAAGTTTTTCCAAATCAAATTTAGCGTTTTTCTTCGTGGTATACTGTCTGTAATTGCTTGAATTATTTGTTCCTTTGTCTTGCTGAACCGCCGGGTTCCCTCCGGCGGTTTTGCTTTTAATGGTCATTATTTTTCCTTTATGAATACTCAATTTTAGATACAGCCTGCGCCAAATCTTGCGCGCTGGGGGTGATATAGATACGGGTGGTCTCTAAAGAACTATGCCCCAACAGAGCGGCTACCTTCTCCAGACTCACGCCGCTATTGACCAAATTCTTCGCAAAAGTATGCCGCAAGATATGCGGGGATAAATCGGGTAAGCCTGCAACTTGACCATAGCGGCGTACAAGTCTTTGCACTGTGCGGTGGCTAAGAGCCCCTTTCGCTTCGCTTTCGAGCGCAATAAAGACAAAATCATTCCCCCTGACTTCAGGGCGAATTTCAAGCCAATCTTGCAAGGCTTTACGCGCATCTACGTTGAGGGGAATTCTGCGTTGCTTATCGCCTTTGCCATGCCGAACCAACACGCTCCCTTTACGCTCCGAGAGTTGGATGTCGCCTAGTTCTACATTTACAAGTTCAGCTAAACGCAACCCTGTATTCTGTGTTAGCGTGACCATAGAGAAGTCGCGTTGTCGCCCCGCCCAGCGTTTGGGGTAACGTAAAAGGGCTATTTGCAAATCCTTCTCCATTGCCCGGCGCAGAGCAAATTGCTCTTTTTTATCCAACCAATGCGGCGTAGCTACGCTTTGTTTTTTGCTTTTTATCCCTTCAGCAGGATTACTTTCAATGATTTTCTTTGAGACTGCCCAAGTCAGAAAAACTTTGAGCGAAGCCAGATGCCTATTGATCGTGCTGGCCAGGTACTTCTTCTCTTCACTCAAATATTGACGGTACTCTTTCAAGTCAGTTGGGGTAACCACTTCTGGAGAGAAGTTTTCGTCATTTCTTTCTTCAAACCAGCGTAGAAAGAGACGCAAGTCACTCAGATACCCTTTGATCGTCAGGGAGGAGCGAGATTGCTCTTTTAGATATTTCTCGAACTTGTCAAACATAATCTTCTCCTTACCAAAATGGGGGTGACTTGAAGCCTAGATCAGGGCTATAGCGAAAGAGAGCTGTCAAGACCCACGCCAGACTCGCTTCAATTACTTTGACCTCTTCGCGACGGGGCAGTAAACTCTCGCCTTTGGACACCAATATCGCTGCGTGTCGAAGCTTCACTATGATTCTGAAAGTCCTCACATCATCTTTATTCCAAGGCGGAGTCCCTGCATAGGCAAGTAGCGGTCCGTCACTGCGCCAACCGTGATAGGCAAGAAAAATATCAACAATCGTCTGCATCCGATGCAAGATGATGGCTGTATTCCAATTCATGCCACGCGAACCCGCACTCAAGCGTCCCGCTAAAATTTTCTTCAAGAGCGGGTGCAAATGCAAGTAATGCTTCAAGAGAAATAGGGATGCCCAGGGGAAAGCAGCCTGCTCGATTTCACTGAGATTTTCATCGTGAGAAGCACTATAAATGGTCGCAATACCGCCGAAGAAATTCGCATCGGGTGTGGGGTAACGACGTGCTTTCTTCTCAATTGTGTCATTTTCGCGTAGGTTTTGTAGCAAAGCCGCCAAAATGATACGATCTTGATGTGCTTTCTGATGCGGAACTTGGCTCAGGTATTTGTTCAGGCTGTTTTTTTGCGGAGCGTTGTTTTCTGGGGCTGTCAAGACTGTCCACCGCGCGGAAGCAGGCGCCTCATCCCAGTCTGGACGATCCAGGAAACTGTTTAGGGGCAAGGCAAAAAGCTGAAAGGGCAGAGGCTCTTCACCGCGCTCGTCGATCAATATATCCAATGCCTGATGCCAAGTTCCAAGCGTACGCTCAAATTCAGTCCCTTTAGGAAGCGCAACCAACATGCGGATTGATGGCAAAATGCCAGCGGATTGATGGGATTCAAAAAAGGCGATTTTGTTTCGCAAACTACGCACTAAACGGCGCAACAAACGTGGACCCGCGTCTTGCTCGATTTCAAAAAGCATCTTCTCGCCCAAAGCAGCTTCCACCAAATGATCCGGACGCAGGCTTCCGTTTGCAAAAGGGATCACCTTATCTGTTTGGATACTCTGTTCGGCTTGCGTTGCCGCTAGGTGAAAATCTAGCATCCCTAGCGCATGGGTAATCGCGCGCGTGCTTTCCAATTTACCAGGACGCGTATCCAAGAAGAGTGCGCCCGCTTCCCCTAATCTCCAAACCTGTGGTTTGCGCCCACGTCCAGTCTTGCGATGGACGGTTTCGAGAATAGCGTGAATACATCCCAGTGCTTCCAGCTTATCAAGACTACGACGTAGTTTGTCGCGGGCTTGTTCGCTGGCGATCTGCAAGTGGTGCGTATCGGCAACACCGACAATTGCTAAAGTTTCCAGAATCGGGAGATAGTCTTTTTCTTTGGGAAATGCCTTCTCCAGCTTCTGAGTAATTTCATCTTTTTCCATCTTTTCTCCAGTGCGCATAAAAATCAGACCCTCTATTAACAGGATTTCTTTTTATGTGCGCAGTTTTGCTTATATATCGTTTTCGTCCCATGCCGAGAGTTGCATCTGCTGGTGGGCGATGATTTCGTTTTGTTCTCGTAGAAGTGTTTCGAGCCGCTTTTTTTCTTGCGCCAGATAATTTGCATGGTTATTTCTTCTCTCAGCCAATTCTCTTGCCTGAGCGAGCTGAGCTTCCAAATCTTCGATTCGCTGCCTTGCTTCGCCTATATCATCTGAATTTCTGATCCCTTCCCAAGCCAGACGGTAGGATTCGGCTTGCTCTTGCCAATACTCCCTGTTCTGAGAAGTGCGTTCGTAGAGCCTTTCTCGTTCAGCGAGAGCTTGCCCTATCTCTGCACCTATCTGGGCAGGAGATGTACCCATCCCTAGTTCTTGAAGATAGCCAGAGAAGGGCAGGGGGTGATGAGCGTCCAGGGCTGCCAGCAAGTCGCTGGCAGCCTTGTTTTTTTCTTCTTCTGGTTTGCGAAGAAAGGGCATTGTTATAAATCTTTCTTATGAATTAATTTGAATTCTGGAAGAAAAGATTTTTCCTTATCTTTACGCGCAAAGTTGACGATTAAGATAGCGGGTTCCTTCGGGGCAACTGAAAGGTAGGACTTCGCCTGTTTCTGATGAGGCTTACCTATTCCAGCATCATCTGCCTTTAGCTCCATGAGTATTGAGAGACCTTTTCTTCGCACGCGTAAATCAGGTTCGTAGTGAAAGACCTTTTTCTCGTTATCGTCCTTGACGATTAGTTTAGGCTTATATTCAACGCAAAAGCCAGCTATTTTCAGGTTTTCAACAAAAAGTTCATGGTAGCGTTGTTCGCGATGAGTCGTCCCCATTTTATTTTGCAACTTTTTAGCGACCTCTATAATGTCGTAGCGAAGTTGTGTAAGGGGTGAATACTTTTCTTCTTTTATGTTCTTCTTCATTTTCTTCTCCTTGGTGTTTTGCGCATAATAAAGATGCCTAGTTAATAGAGGGTCGCTTTTATATGCGCAAGAATTGAATAGGGCTACCAACTATCGCCCCAGCCTGCGTTTTTAGGCTCAGAAGCGTCGTTTTCCAGCTCGACGCGGTTGTTATTGATTAGCATATCGAGCAAATCATTGGCTTCGGTATCTTCTTCGATTTCCGTAGCCTTCTTTTCTGATGGAATTGCGTATTCTTCGAGCGCGCCCTTTATGGAAATATCTACGATCTGACGAATATCGGCTAGCAAGTTGCTTGCATCCAGTTGAGGGGCTTCTTTTTTCTCGGTCAGAGATAATTGCCGTCGAAGTATATTTTTTATTTCTTCTCCTTTTTTACCTCGCAAGTTGTCATACCAAGCGAGCAGATCGGCATCTTCTTCAGCGGAAAAGCGAATTGTGATTTTGCGAGTTTTTGGTTTCATGGGGCTATTCCCAATGCTGGCAAAGTGCTGGCTTGCTGGCAGATTGCTGGCATCCTATTTCTCATTTGAGAGTAAAACAGCTTTAAAGCCGCCGAAGCCCGGATCGAGACCAATCACATGGGAAGCATCAGGAAAGGCACGGCGGGCGTAACGAGCTAATCCCAAGGCATTTGCAAAAACAGGGTCAGGAAGGACTTGCGCTAAGGGGTATCGCTGCAATAATTCTTTTTTGATGAGAGCAGAACCGCCACCTGTAAAGAGCATGTATCGAAATTGCTGTCCGTTTCCGAGAAGTGTTTCTAAAAAATCGCCAATCGAAGCTGACGCGACGGATAGCGCTTGATCCACAAACGGAGAAATATCCATATCGCCTTGTGCACAAGAGAAGATAGGCTTTTTCGCACGAAGATATTCATCCGCTTGGTGACGAGAGAGCGTGACCCCATATTTTTCTTTGATGTCTCGGATGAGTTGTTCGGCGGCGCGACGGATCCCAGCAGTGTTGCCACCTGTATGCTTGCCGATGATTTGTCCGCTCTGAACAGAAAAAACGTCCAGTGTGTTAAAGCCAATATCACAGACGGTAACAAGTGCTCGAAGATCAGATGCAGGGCGAATGGCTTTTCCTTCATCATTTAGCAGCCATGAGAAGTATCCGCCCGTCGGTTGTCCAAAGATATTTACATCTTGCACGGTAACGCGATAGCTTTTGCCATTGGTTTGAAATTCATGTGGACCTGACATCCATGAGCGCAATTTCCGTAGTACTTTTTGTGCTTCTTTTTTGTTGAGCATCAATTCAACGGGTAAGCCAACGATGATGCTAACTGTATTGTCTTTGTTAGTTTCAAGAAGGGCGGCTAAGGTGGCATAAAAAAGAGCCCTCATTTCATCGCCGTTGGAAAGACGACCGAAATCCATTCGCTCAATAGTTTGAGCGAATTTTTCTACATGGTGACCGACAAGGTATTGGAACGTCTTCCATGAAACAGCCAACGGCTTTTTTGTATTTTTCGTTAATGTTCCCGTGGACAAAAGTCCGCCTTCAGTTGTTCCTACCCCAACAACAGAGGGGATATGCGAGAATTTCTTGTTTATTTTCATTTGAACTCCTTGAATGATGTTTGGACATGACTTTGGGCGTTTGGGCACTCTCTAAGCCAGTTTGGACGGATTTGTACGCCCTGTCGCCTTGGACGGAAAAAGGCTGAATTAGCCAGCCAAATAGATGCCATTATTTTGGTGTGGAACTTTCTCTGCCAAGCCGCGTGAGAGCCAATCTGCTCGTAGGCGGCGGGCTTGTCGCTCCCCAACCTTCAGATAATCCTGAAGTAGAGATAATTTCATCTGTCCATTGGCTTGCTCTTTTAGATGAACAGCCAGGCGTTTTTCGTTTGAAGTCATTCCCGAAACAGGATCACGCTGTATTAGATTTGCTTTGGATACTAGGTAAGTCTGTACCATCCCCCAGCGGTTGCTCAGGGCACGCCCTGGATGCTTAATTTTCTCCGCTCCACTTTTTCCGAGAACAACTTTAGATGTACTCGCATTGGATACCTGAAAGCAAAATCGTGTGGACATTTGCTCTCGCACAGGGCCAACAATATCTTTGGCAAAATCCTGCCCGGCTAAAACCAAGTGAACGCCAAATTTTGCGCCGCGCCAAGCAATTTGTGTAGTCTTCTGTGCGAAATCCCCACGTGCGCCGCCGGTTGCCATGACTGTTCCATTGAACTCATCAAGGACAACTAAAAGTCGAGGTAATTCTTCTTTAGTGCGCGCGTTGTATTCATCGATGTTGTCTGGCTTGTTGGCGAGAAGATTGAAGCAATCTGTTCGCCTTATGATCTCTTGCAAAGCTGCTTCTACGATGTTTTCGCAACTTTCCAATGTGTTAGCTACGGGAGCCAGCAGTTGAGAGGCGTCTTCCATAAAAGAAAATGTGCGTCCATCAGGGTCCGCTAAGAGAAGTTTGAAACCTTCTGAACGGGCCTGAATGGTTATTGAGCGCAGGAAATTACTCTTTCCGGCTTGAGTCATTCCAGCAATCAGCAAATGACCGAGCTTTTCCCAGCGAGTATTCAGTGGCTTTTCCCCAGGACGCACGCCTATTTGCAAAATGCCTTTACGCCACCCAGGGAAAGCAACATTTTTGGATAAGTGAGATTTTTCTGATCTACTGACGAGAACTGCAACTCTCACTCCGCTATGGTTGGAAAGAACGACCGGCCGCTGAAGGACGGTTTGTAAGTGGTAAATCAGGCTGTTCTTTCCAGTAGCAAGGTAAGGGGCTAAATTAGGGAGATTGGCATCGTCCAGCACGGCAAAAAGAACGATAAGAAATTCATTCTCTACCAACACCCATTTCTCGACCGCATTTGCTTCTGTGTCAGTACGATTTCGCATAATAGCCAACACACCTTTTGCGATATGTTGTGCGGAATGTTCCAGGCGATGTTTTTTTGCGTGAAGGCCAACTGTTTTTTCTGGAATCATCTATTCCTCCTCCAAGAATTTTTCTGAGACTTCTTCAATCCAATTTTTGGCTGGGATAACTTCTGCATCTATGACTTCGATGACAGGCAAATCGCTTGCTTGAGTAAGGCTTTCATCTTTAGGTGGTGTAAGTAGGCGTTGCGCCTCCTGTGGCGTTCTTCCCGGCGGGAGTGAAGCCATGAGACGAGCTGCTTGGTTTCGTGCGACCACACGGTCTTGTAAAACAGGATCAGGAGCCACCCCGCTGATGGTGGTTTCATCTTTCCCAGAGTGTAGAGCTGCACCAAAAGAACGTCCTGGCATGAGGGCTTTGATCTCGCTGCTGGTTGGTAAGTAGGTGATGGTTTCTCCGTCTGGGGAAATGATCGTGCGGGCACGAAGTTCCCAGACAGGCAACAGGCGACGAAAAGCTACAACTACGCCTACTATGATCGCGATCAGCACTATTGCGCTGAGAAAAAGCAGGAAAGGAGAAATGAAAGTAGCCCAATAGAGTCGCCGCTCAACATTTGCAGCTTCTGCAATGATTGCGATTTCGGTTGCGGCCAGCGGAGTGGCTGTTTGTGGCCAGGCTGTGGCAGAAACTATCGCTTGGTGCGTGGCAGTAGATTCTGCGGCAGAGGTTGAGGCCATCATTGCCTGTGCTGTGGCATTATTCGCCTGGGCCGTTGTTGTCTGCTGCGCTTGGATCTGCTGTGTGAAGGCGGCTTGGGTGAGAGCCATGTCAACTTCTATCTGTTGCACAGCCAAAGAGGAGAGGGTGAGCCCAATGTCGCTGGAAATCGCTTGCCCGGCGGTGATTGTGTTCTGCGCATCCAGTTGTGCGACTTGGGCGGTGGCGTCGAAGGGAGAGAGCAAGGTTGCTGAAGGGATGGCACGAGGCGTGGATAAAGGCGCATCTGCATAGCTGGCGCAAGCGGTTAGCAGAATAAGGTGCACTAAAACTAGAAAATGAGAGGTAGGCTTCATTACCACCCCCACCCAGATGGGAGTATGGATGATTCGTTTTTCGTTTCATCCTGTAAGGCAGGAAATTGATACTGCGTATCCGTATTAAGTAGGGCTGGATAGCCACCTTCTAAAAAACGATTCATTGGGTGTTGTGAGGTGATTGGGTTCTTTTTTGAGAAACGGTAGAGCAAGGCGAGAATTATGAATACCAAGATGACAACCACCAGAACAAGCAAAATGCTGATGATGATCTGTCCGCCAAGAGCGAGTTGAGCAGTTTGGCTGGCTTCTATCGCTGCTTCGGCTTGTTTGGCGGAGGCATAGGAGTTGGAGATTGAAGCGCAACCAAATACTATAGTCAAAAATAAAAAAACAAGAGCAAAATAGAACATTTAAAAACCTCTGCTTATTCTTGGATTAGGGTGTTTTTGAAGATGAGAGAAATTTGCAATGTTGCTTTTTGCAATTCAGCGGGGAGCTGGTCATAGGTGTTTAGTAAATTCAATCGATCTGGATGGAAATCCTTTGATGGCTGCCTAATATCGCCTATACCTGCTAAAGATAAAATCTCATCGGTTGTTTTGTCTGTTACTTTTGCAAGTCGAAGGCAAGTTTCTAAAGATGGTTTTCTCTCCGGGTAATACACCAGACTTCGCAATGTTCCTTGAGAAAGTCCAGCACGAGTAGCGAGTTCTGTAAGGTTTGTTTCGCTAGAGTACGCATACTCAAGCAACCACTTAGTAAGAGGCGTTGTCTTACGTTTTCTTCTTGACATAAAATCTCCTTTAAAAATAAACATGCGTATCTTTTTAGATACGCATGTTGTGACAATATGGTATAAACAACATAGAGATGCTGTTATTTCAACCGCTGTTCCAGAATTATCAAAGCCTCTTTCTTTTCAGTTTGAGGAGTCAAAAGAATTGGGAACTCCGTGTAAGAGCAAGGAGAACCCCCGCCCTCCCCGCCATAAAAAACGCGTTCTGTGAAGAACGCGTTTTTGTTTTTT
>JABGQT010000185.1 GCA_018648685.1 Anaerolineae bacterium | reverse complement strand
ATTTTGAGATCCGCACGCATAATCGTTTGATTGACGTTTTGGATCCAGAGTCAAAGACGATTGATATGCTGATGCGGCTTAATTTGCCCGCAGGCGTGGATATTGAGATCAAAATTTAATCTTTTGTAAAATTGCTATGAAGCATTAACACAACGGGCTTTGCTAACTAAAAAATCAAGGGTTAGCAAAGCCGATGTGTGTAAGACGGTAAGGCAAGAGTTTTTTGAAAGCGGACCAAAACAAACGCTCTGCTACAAACTAACTGACTGCTTTACTCAGGAGATGATGTGGCCAAGCCCGGCTGGCAGTCTCAAACAATTTTTTGAAGGAGAAATACAAAATGTTGAAAGGGCTAATAGGAAAAAAGATTGGAATGACCCAGATCTTTGATGAGAGCGGTGTTGCTTTGCCGATTACTGTCATCGAAGCTGGGCCTTGTTATGTTACACAGGTGCGTACCAATGATCTTGATGGGTACTCGGCTGTGCAACTCGGCTTTGAAGAAGTCAACCCAAAACGCTTAACAGGTGGGCAGCGCGGGCATCTTAAAGCCAACGATTTATCCCCTCTCCGCTTTTTGCGTGAGTTTCGCATTAAATCCCCTGAACTTAACGTCGGGGACACGCTCACTGTTGAAAATTTTGAACTTGGTGAACGCGTAGATATTACAGGCATTAGCAAAGGCAAAGGTTTTCAAGGTGGTATGAAACGCCATGGTTTTGGTGGTGGTCCTGCGACGCACGGTCAATCTGATCGCCAGCGTTCCCCAGGTTCTGCTGGTGCTGGTAGTACACCAGGGCGCGTGTTTAAAGGAAAGAAAATGCCCGGCCAAATGGGAAATGTTCGCGTAACCTCTCAAGGACTCAAAGTTGTCCTGGTTGACGCAGAGCGTAACTTGCTTGGCGTAATGGGCTCTGTTCCTGGTGGCAAGGGTGGGATTGTCATTATCAAAGGTGCGCGCAAGCAGTAGGCGCAGGGTATTGGAGCAAATATCATGAAAGTAGATGTTGTAAATGTTGAGGGAAAGAAACTTCGCCAGGTAGAGTTACCTGCAGAAGTTTTTGAAGCCCCGATTAATGTAGATTTGATGCACCAAGCCTATGTGCGCCAGATGGCGAATGCTCGTTTGGGTACGCACAAAACGAAATCACGTGGTGAAGTTTCAGGTGGTGGTCATAAACCTTGGAAGCAAAAAGGTACCGGTCGTGCTCGTCAGGGTACAACACGCGCCCCACAATGGGTTGGTGGTGGTAGAGTTCATACGCCACGTCCTCGTAGCTATGAAAAGAAAATGCCGCGTAAGATGCGTCAAGCAGCTTTGCGCTCAGTTCTTTCCGTAAAGGCAGCAGAAGAGAGTGTGATTGTCGTTGATGATTTCATTTTAACTGAACCCAAAACTCGCTTGATGGCAGGTGCTCTAGGAAATATAGTAGGCGAAGCAAGCGCGCTTCTTCTTCTTCCGGAAAAAGACAGCAATTATGAACTTGTTGTTCGCACTGCTGGAAATATTCCAAATACTAAAGTTTTATTGGCTGGTTATCTCAATATCCGTGATATTTTGGGATTTGATAAATTGGTCATTTCATTAAAAACCTTAGACGCTTTGAAAGCGCACTTAGGATAGGAGGCAGCGATGACTACAATTTATGATGTTCTTCGTCGCCCGTTGGTTACAGAAAAAAGTAATTACCAACTTAGCAAGCTAAATCAGTATACATTTGTCGTTAGCAATGATGCGACAAAGGCGATGGTAAAAGAAGCTGTCGAAACAATTTTCGACGTGGACGTGACGCGTGTAAACATTATCAGAACTGCAGCAAAGCGTAGCGTTCGCGCTCGTAGCCGCCGTTTGATGGTGCGCAAAGCTGGTGTCAAAAAAGCGATTGTTACCTTGGCTGAAGGCAACTCGATAGAAGTCTTTGAAGGTGTATAGTAATGGCTGTAAAAAAATATAAACCGACTACACCTGGTCAGCGTAACAAGACTGGGTATACGTTCGAAGAGATCACGAAAAAGACTCCCGAACGTTCATTGATTATTCCCCTGCGCAAAACAGGTGGTCGTAACGCCCATGGGCGTGTGACCGTCCGACATCGTGGTGGTGGACATCGTCGTTTTATCCGTATCGTAGATTTTAAACGCGATAAGATAGGCGTTCCCGCTCGTGTAGCAGCAATCGAATATGATCCAAATCGCACAGCACGTTTAGCATTGCTCTTTTATGCAGACGGTGCGAAACGATATATTATTGCTCCTTTAGGCGTCAAAGTTGGAGATACTTTAGTCTCTGGCCCTACTGCTGAAATTAAAGCAGGTAATTCTTTGCCGATTGCGAACATCCCGGTTGGTACGATGGTACATAATATCGAGATGAAAGAGGGCAAAGGTGCCCAAATGGTTCGCTCTGCTGGTGCTTCAGCACAGGTTTTGGCAAAAGAAGGCGATTATGCTCAGATCCGTTTGCCTTCAGGCGAGGTTCGTTTGGTTCGCCAAGGTTGCTATGCAACTATTGGGCAAGTTGGTAATGTTGACCACAGTAATATCAAACTCGGTAAAGCCGGGCGTAAACGACACATGGGCATTCGCCCCACCGTTCGTGGCTCTGCGATGAACCCGAACGATCACCCTCATGGTGGTGGTGAAGGTCGTCAACCAATTGGTATGCCTGGTCCGAAAAGCCCATGGGGTAAACCCACCTTGGGTAAAAAGACCCGCCGAAATAAAGACACTGATAAGTATATAGTGCGCCGCCGCGGTAAAAAGCGGAAATAAGCGAGGATTTTATTATGTCACGTTCTTTGAAAAAGGGTCCCTTCATTGACCCAAAGCTACTCGTAAAAATTGATGCCATGAACAAAAAGGGCGAAAAGAAAGTTATTCGTACCTGGAGCCGGGCGAGCGTTATCTTCCCGCAGATGGTTGGGCATACAATTGCCGTGCATGATGGTCGTCGTCATGTTCCGATTTACATTACCGAGAATATGGTTGGTCATCGTTTGGGAGAATTTGCCCCCACGCGCACCTACCGTGGTCATCTCGTCTAGGGGAATGGTAGGAGTTTGAATTATGGCTACTCAAGATATTCGCGCTAAGCTAAGCTACCATTCAGTATCTGCACAGAAAGTGCGCCTCGTCATTGATTTGATCCGTGGCAAAGATGCTGTAAAGGCACTTGAAATGTTGCGATTTGTACAAAAACGTTCTGCAGAGCCAGTTCGAAAATTGCTCGCTTCTGCAGTTGCTAATGCTGAGGAAAATTTTGGACTCAATCGGGAAGACCTCTATGTTGCCAAAATTTATGCAGATGAAGCCCCCACGCGTAAGTGGCGTCGCTTCGGAGCACGAGGTCGTTTTAAGCCTTTGCTCCGCCGCTCTTCGCATGTAACCGTAATCTTGCGCGAGCGAGAAGCGTAAATAGGACGCAAAAGGAGATATTATGGGTCGTAAAGTTCATCCCGTTGGATTTCGCCTGAAGATCACACACCCTTGGAAAGCCCGTTGGTTTGCTAAAGGGACGCAGTACCGTGACTTATTACAACAAGATATTGCAATTCGCAGCCTTCTGACAGGTGTTGCCGCTAAAGGTGGCTCCCCAACCTTCAGAAAAGTTACAGAACTACGCAAACAATTGGCAGAATCTGTACTTACACAGCGAGCTGGTATTTCAGGTATTGAAATCGAACGTTTTCCCGGCAAAGTAAAAGTGACGGTTCAGACTGCAAAACCTGGTGTGTTGATTGGGCGCAAAGGCGAAAGTGTTAAAAAGATTCGTAAAGCCCTCGAAGAGCTTGTAGGTCAAAAAGTGGACTTGGATGTAAAAGAGATCAAGTCGCCTGATACCGACGCTCATCTGATTGCTGTAAACATCGCAGATCAATTGACTCGCCGTATTGCTTATCGTCGTGCCATGCAACGTGCTATCCAAAATGCAATGCGCCAAGGTGCTGAAGGCGTAAAGATCGAAGTTTCAGGTCGTCTTAGTGGTGCAGAAATGGCTCGCCGTGTATGGATGCGTGACGGACGAGTGCCGTTACAAACGCTAAGAGCTGACATCGACTTCTCCGTTACCAAAGCGATAACAGCTTATGGTGCGATTGGCGTCAAAGTCTGGGTTTATAAAGGCGAAAAATTGCCACAAGTAGAAGAAGATGCCGAAAAAACCAAAGGCGTCTACGTTAGTAAGTAGGTTTCCCCTTAGGGTTGCTTAAGGAAAGAGGTTATTTTTATGTTGATGCCAAAACGATTTAAGTGGCGTAAACAAATGCGCGGAAGAATGCGCGGTAAAGCGCAACGTGGAGCCGAGGTTAGCTTTGGTGATTATGGAATTCAGGCTTTAGAGCCAGGATGGATTTCAGCCCGTCAGATCGAAGCTGCTCGCCGTGCAATTGTGCGCTCAATGAAACGCCGTGGTAAGGTATGGATTCGTATTTTCCCCGATAAACCTTATACAAAACGTGCCGCAGAGTCACGTATGGGTAAGGGAAAAGGGTCTGTAGAGTATTATGTTGCCGTGGTAAAACCTGGCCGCATTATGTTTGAGATCGGTGGTCTTCCTGACGATGTCGCTATTGAAGCACTTAGACTTGCTCAATACAAATTGTCGGTAAAAACCAAAATTGTTTCTCGCGAATTAGGAGATGAATAGACATGAATGCAAATGAACTCCGTGAATTGTCTATTGGCGAAATAGAAACTAAATTGGCAGATGCTCGCGAGGAATTAATGAAATTCCGTTTTCAGCAGGTTACTGGTCAATTAACAGACACAAGCCAAATGCGTGTTATACGCCGTGATATTGCTCGAATGAACACAATTATCAACGAGCTTAAAGCAGAGGCTAAGTTGGAAGGTGAAGCATGAACGAACGTCGTCGAATGACAGGATTTGTGACCAGCAACAAAATGATGAAAACAGTTGTGGTCGAAATCACACGAACTTATCGCCACCCTCTTTATCGTAAGGTTGTACATAGCAACAAGCGTGTTAAAGCGCACGATGAAATGGCATGTAATATCGGCGATGAAGTTCGTATTGTAGAAAGCCGCCCGATTTCTAAGCAGAAGCATTGGGTTGTCGAAGAAATTATCAAGCGTGAAAAGCGTACTGCTGATGCAGGTGTAGGAGAACTAAGCGATGATACAAACTGAGTCACGTTTGAAGATTGCTGATAACACCGGCGCACGTGAGATTCTAGTGATCAACGTGATGGGTGGCTCGGTGCGCAAATATGGCAGCATCGGTGACGTTGTAATTGCTACCGTTAAAGTTGCTTCGCCGCAAGGTTCTGTAAAGAAAAGTGAAATTGTACGTGCTGTGATCGTACGCACTTCTAAAGAATGGCGTCGTAACGACGGCTCGCACATCCGCTTTGATGATAATGCCGCAGTTATTCTTGATGGTGATAGTAAAAACCCGAAGGGTAGCCGTATCTTTGGACCTGTTGCACGCGAATTACGCGAGCATGGATACACAAAGATCGTTTCGCTAGCCCCGGAAGCACTTTAGGGTTTTGGGAGCAAAATAATGATAAATAAAATCCGCAAAGGCGATACCGTTGAAATTATTAGCGGTCGCTTTGAAGATAAAGGAAGACGCGGAGAAGTAATTAACGTCCTCCCTAAGGTTGATCGCGTAGTTGTGCAAGGTGTAAATTTACGTACCAAGCATCAAGCGCAAGTACAATCGCAAGGACGTACAATTAATCCTGGTTTGATTAAATTTGAAGGGCCTATGCATATTTCTAACGTAATGCTGGTTTGCCCAAAATGTGATCAACCCACGCGTATTGCTGTACAACGTGATGAAGATGGTGCCCATCGTGTGTGCAAAAAATGCCAAGCGATTATCGAATAGGGCTACTGGAGCGTTGATATGAACAAAATGAAAGAGTTTTATCAAAAAGAGGCGGTATCCTCGCTGGTAAAAGAATTTGGATACTCAAGCGTAATGCAAGTACCGTCTATTGAAAAAATTGTTGTGAATATTGGTCTTGGCGAAGCAAAAGATAACCCCAAAGTTATCGAAGCCGCAGTCGGCGACCTTACCATAATCACAGGGCAAAAACCAGTCGTAACAAAATCGCGCAAAAATATCGCGAACTTCAAATTACGTGAAGGTGTAGCTATTGGTGCAAAAGTGACCTTGCGCGGAGAAAAAATGTGGGCTTTTGCAGATCGCCTCATTAACGTTGCTCTTCCACGTGTACGTGACTTTCGCGGTATTTCCCCTAACTCATTTGATGGGCGCGGAAATTACACCCTGGGTCTTAAAGATCAGTTGATTTGGCCCGAAATTGATTATGACAAAATTGACAAACTGCGCGGCATGGAAATAACCATCGTCACAACCGCACAGAATGATGACCAAGCTCGTTCCTTGTTGAGTTTGCTTGGGATGCCCTTCAAAAAGGAAGCATAATATGGCAAAAAAATGTATGCAGTATCGTGAGATGCGACGCAAATACCCAACCCGCGTTCGCAATCGTTGCCAGCGTTGTGGTCGCCCTCGTGGCTATATCCGCCGCTTTGGCTTATGTCGAATTTGCTTCCGTGAGTTAGCGCTAGATGGGAAAATCCCAGGCGTAACCAAAGCTTCTTGGTAGTTAGGTAAAGGTGAAATTATGAGTATTTCTGATCCTATCGCTGATATGCTGACGCGTATTCGAAACGCTGTCATGGTTGGTCAAGCAACCGTTGCTATGCCTAGCTCCAAGATGAAAATAGAAATTGCCAACATCCTTAAAGATGAAGGCTACTTGGAGACGGTAGAAGTCGTAAATGACGCAGAACCGCACAAACCTGTTTTACGTGTACGGGTTAAATATGTAGGTAAACGTCGCGAACGCCAATCGGTTCTCACCGGTTTAGAGCGAGTAAGTCGCCCTGGACGTCGTGTCTATACCAAGAAACGGGATATTCCCTGGGTTCTTTCTGGTATCGGCATCGCGATTTTGTCCACTCCCAAAGGAATAATGACCGGGCAAAAAGCTCGTTCATTAGGCATTGGCGGCGAACTCCTCTGCAAAGTTTGGTAACAGGAGAGTATAACGATGTCTCGTATTGGACGTTTACCTGTTGACATCCCCGCAGGTGTACAGGTTGATATAAAAGGGTCTTTCGTAAAAGTCAAAGGCTCAAAAGGTGAAATGCAGCGTCAGTTTTCACATCTGATGGAAATCGCACAAGAAGATGGGCAGGTTACCGTTAAACGTAAATCTGATCATCCGACAGAACGTGCCCTCCACGGAACGACGCGCGCTTTAATTGCAAATATGGTGCAAGGTGTCAACGCAGGTTTTGAGAAAGTGCTCGAAATTCAAGGCGTTGGTTATCGTGCTGAACTTAAAGGCAAAAACCTTATTTTGAATGTAGGCTATTCACACCCAGTAGAAATTGAACCTGTGGATGGCATTAGTTTTGATGCAGATTCTAAAACCAAGCAAATTAAGGTTATGGGTATCGACAAAGAAGTCGTAGGCAAAGTTGCCTCCGAAATTCGAAAAGTTCGCCCCCCTGAGCCTTATCACGGCAAAGGGATCCGCTACCTTGGTGAATATGTCCGCCGCAAGGCTGGCAAAGCCGGGAAAGGAATGTAGAGAATTATGGGTGCTAAGAATCGTTCAGCAGCTCGTATCAGACGCCACACCCGTGTGCGTAAGCATATTTCAGGGACTCCCTCACGCCCACGCTTGAGTGTTTTTCGAAGCCTTTCTGAGATTTATGCTCAGGTAATTGATGACGAAGCAGGGAAGACACTTGCTTCTGCTTCCAGTATTGATACAGAACTGCGCAGTAAAATGGAAGGCGCGAAGAAAGTTGAGCAAGCTCGTCTTGTTGGTGAAGCAATTGCCCAACGCGCAAAAGAAGCAGGAATTACTAGCATAGTTTTTGATCGCGGAGGTTTCCGTTATACCGGGCGCGTCAAAGCTTTGGCTGATGCCGCACGTGAAGGTGGCTTACAGTTCTAGGATTGTCTGGAGAATATTATGGCAAAATTTGATAAGAAAAACAAATTTGAAAAAGACGATCTTGACGAACGCATGATCGAGATTGCTCGTGTAGCAAAAGTGGTCAAAGGTGGTCGCCGTTTCCGTTTCCGCGCAACGATGGTTGTAGGAGATGGTAAAGGTAAGATCGGTATGGGAACTGGCAAAGCCAATTCTGTACCCGATGCGATCCGCAAAGCCTCTGATCGTGCACGCCGAGATCTTCACTTTGTGAATTTGTCGGATACGACTATTGCACATAGTGCTATTGGTCGTGTTGCAGGAGCTAAAGTCCTTTTGAAACCAGCGTCCCCCGGTACAGGCGTTATTGCTGCTGGTGGCGTTCGTGCAGTTTTAGAAGCTGCTGGTGTCAAAGACATTTTGACAAAATCTTTGGGTAGTAACAATGTTCTTAACGTTGTTAAAGCAACTTTTCATGCTCTAGAGCAAGTAAAGTCGCCAACTGAAGAGGCTGCCCGACGAGGCAAAAACGTCAAAGACCTGATGCCATTCTGGGAACGGAGGTAATCTGTCATGGCGAAGAAGAAAGCTGCAAAAAAACTGCGTGTTACCTTGGTTAAAAGCACGATCGGGTATAACAAAAGACAAAAAGCTACTGTACGTGCATTAGGTTTACGCCGTATCAATCATACAGTAGAGCATACGGACTCCCCCGCTTTGCGTGGAATGCTTTTTAAAGTTAGCCACCTGATCAAAGTAGAAGAGTAGGATTTTGATATGAAATTACATGACCTTGCGCCAAATACGGGCGCGAAGAAAAGCCGAAAACGTGTTGGGCGCGGTATCGCTGCCGGACAAGGTAAAACGGCTGGACGAGGCTATAAGGGACAAAAATCCCGTTCGGGAAGCGGTGGCAGTTTATATCGTCAGGGCGGGAACTTGCCTTTCTTCCGTCGCTTGCCATTTATGCGCGGTAAAGGGATGCATGTTAGAAATCGCATCAAATATAATGAAATCAACCTTGACCAATTGGCAGACGCATTCAAAGCCAATGCTGAAGTGACCCCCGAAAGCCTGAAAGAAGCCCGCTTGTTGCGTGATTCCCGCAATCCGGTTGTCCTTTTAGGGCGCGGTGAAGTAGGCAAAGCTCTCAAAGTGCGTGTTCATCGTGTTAGCAAAGGCGCGCAAGAGAAAATTGAAGCTGCTGGTGGCAGTGTAGAGTTGATTAGCTAGCTTGTCGTAGGACAAGGAGACTTTATGAAGTCGACATTTTCTGGATGGCGTTACCTATGGACTTCCATTGATATCCGGCGTAAATTACTTTATACGCTGGGATTCTTGGCTCTCTATCGTGTAGCAGCTAATGTCCCTGTTCCTGGTGTAGATTTAGCTGCACTGGAAGCTTTGGTTAACACTGGTGCTGGCGGGACTTTCTTTAACTTCCTCGACCTTTTGTCGGGCGGTACTGTTTCGCAATTTTCGCTTCTGTCTATGGGTGTTTACCCTTATATTACAGCGCAAATTATTTTGCAGTTGTTAACCCCTATTGTCCCAGCTTTGCAGCGGAGGATGGAAGAAGATCCGCGTGAAGGGCAAAAGTGGATGGAGAAATGGACCTATATTTTGGCTGTACCAATGGCTGCTCTTTCTGCAATTGGACAGGTCAACATCTTCAATTCCTATGCAACACAATCAAACTTGCCACAAATCATTCCCTTTGGTCTTAGTGGAGATTTGATCCTTCCCTCTATCACAGTCCTCATGGCGATGACAGGCGGAACAATGTTTGCCATTTGGCTGGGTGAGCTGATTTCCGAATACGGAATGCGTAAACAAGGTCTTTCTCTGATCATTTTTGCAGGTATTGTTGTCTCCCTTCCGAGCAACCTTGTTAGCATGATGCAAGATGAACAAAATCGCTGGGTCCTGCTGGCTATGACGATTGTCGTCTTGGTTCTAACCATTTACGCCATTGTCTTTGTTCAGCAAGGTCGACGCAATGTCCCCGTTATGTACCCTGGGCGTCGCATGGGCAATCGTATGTCTATGCCGGTCAAAGGTTCTTTGCCTTTGATGGTTAACATGGCAGGCATGATCCCGCTCATCTTTGCCAGTGCTATTTTGCAATTCCCAGCTATCGTTTCGAGTTATTTCATTAATTCAAAAACAGAGTGGGTCGCAAATTTTGCACAAGGCACACAGAATACCTTCGATGGCACAGGCGGTGTTTACTGGTTGATCTACTTCCTTATGGTCGTGATCTTTACCTTCTTTTACACTGATGTTCTTTTCGCTCAGCAAAATTATGGTGATAACCTGAAACGCATGGGAGCGCAAATTCCTGGTGTGAGCCGTGGAGCCCCGACACAGCGTTATCTTACAAAAGTACAGCGTCGCATTACTTTGCCTGGCGCGTTATTCCTTGGGCTTGTAGCAGTATTACCCTACCTCATGCAATTTATTATGCCCATTAGCTCTCAAGGATCAGGCTTGCTTCTCGTTTCATCTGCTGGATTACTCATTGTTGTTGGTGTTGTTCGTGATGTTTTCCAAAACATCGACGCCGAACTCAAATTGCACGGATACCAAGACTCAATTCTCGTTCGCTAATTCACTAAAGGAGACTTCTTGGATGGCTACTTATATTGTCTTGCTCGGTTCCCCAGGTGCTGGAAAAGGAACCCAGGCTGATATATTGATAGAGAAAACAGGTTTAGTGCATGTTTCATCAGGAGATCTCTTTCGAGAGCATATTAAAAATAAAACAGAATTAGGGCAATTAGCCGATAGTTATATGAGCAAAGGCGAGCTTGTTCCTGATGATGTGACCATCGCAATGGTCAGAAAAAGAATATCTAATCCGGATTGTGAGCACGGTGCTGTTTTAGATGGATTTCCTCGTACTCTTGTGCAGGCAGAGACCATAAAAATTACGCTCAATGAAATGGGAGAAGATATAAGTGTAGTCCCATACATTACTGCGCCGGATGAAATACTCATCGCACGTCTTTCTGGACGTTGCACTTGCCGGGCAAGTGGACACGTTTTCCACAAGTTATATAGCCCTCCGGCAAAAGAAGGCATCTGCGACATCGATGGCTCCGAACTTTATCAGCGTGATGACGATACTGTAGAAACCGCAAAAAAACGATTGCACGTTTATGCAGAAAAAACATTGCCCTTGATAAATTACTATCGCAAACAAGATAAATTAGTGGAAATTCAAGGAGACCAGCCCATAGAGAAAGTCACAGAAGACTTGCTGGCTGCTCTGAATATAAAAGTATGATAGATTGGGCACGACAAATTCACGTCAAAAACCCTGCTGAGATCGAAATTATGCAAGAAGCAGGGCGCATTAATGCGACAGTTCACGCAACTGTCCGAGAACTTTTAAAACCTGGTGTTACCACAGCCGACCTCAACGCGGCTGCTGAGGAAGTGCTGCGGAAACACAATGCTGTATCGCCTTTCAAAAATTATCCCGGCCCCTATCCATACCCGGCTTCGATCACGGTATGTATCAATGAAGAACTTGTACATGGGATCCCAAGCAAGAAAAGGAAATTGAAAGAAGGCGACATTGTCTCGGTTGATTGTGGGACAGTTTTTGGTGGCTTTGTAGCAGATTCTGCTTTTTCGGCGGGAGTAGGAAAACTCTCCTCTGCATCGCAGAAATTGCTTGATGTCACAGAAGGCGCTCTCATGGCAGGCATTGATAAAATGCGAGCTGGCAACCGAACAGGCGATGTTTCTGCTGCGATACAAAAATATGTTGAAAGCCGTGGCTTCTACGTTACGCGAGAATACACTGGTCATGGCGTGGGACGACAAATGCATGAAGGACCGCAGGTGCCAAATTACGGCACTTCAGGTCGCGGACTGGTACTTCGTCCCGGGGTTACCATTGCCCTGGAACCGATGGTGCTTGTTGGTACAGAAAAGACGAAAGTCTTGGCTGACCAATGGACAGTAATTTCTGCAGACAAATCATTGACGGCACATTTCGAGCATTCGATAGCCGTAACCGAAGGAGAACCTCTGATCCTGACTGTCCTTTGATTTGAAGGCAAAATATTGTCGAGATTAAACTCTAAGTACTAGACGGATAATAAATCACCAAGTATAATCCAGTGCTTTGGCTGAGCTATGCGTCAGCCGCCAAGTAGGAGATAATAATGAAAGTGTCACCATCCGTTCGCAAGCGTTGTGCGAAATGTAAAATTGTTCGACGTAGAGGCAAATTGTTTGTCATTTGCGAAAATCCTAAACATAAACAACGACAAGGTTAGTGTGAATTATGGCAAGAATCGAAGGTGTTGATCTTCCCCGTAATAAACGGGTAGAAATTGGCTTGACCTATATTTATGGGATCGGGCGGACGCGTGCAAAGGACATCTTAGCCGCGACAAATGTGAACCCAGACCAGCGTATTCAAGATCTATCTGAAAGCGATCTGGCAGCACTGCGTGAATTCATTAATAAGAATTATAAACTCGAGGGTGATCTTCGCCGCGAAACGCAGATGAATATTAAGCGATTGATTGAAATCGGTTGTTATCGTGGTATTCGCCATCGTCGCAGTTTGCCCGTTAATGGGCAACGCACGCGCACCAACGCTCGTACGCGCAAAGGTCCTAAGAAGACTGTTGCAGGTCGTGGTCGCCGACGTGGCGCATCGAAGTAGAGTAGATATTTTAGCGAGGAATTATGGCTAAAGCAAAAAAAAGTAGTGGTTCGGCACGTAAGAAGAAGGTAAAACGCACCTTGTCCAAAGGGCAAGTGCATGTTATGGCTTCTTTCAATAATACAATTATCACAGTTACCGATATGCAAGGCAATACTGTTGCATGGGGCAGTGCAGGCTCAGTAGGTTTTAAGGGGTCTCGCAAAAGCACTCCTTTTGCAGCACGTTTAGCAGCCGAGCAAGCCGGTAAAGCAGCGCAACAACTGGGTGTTCAGGAAGTTGATATTTTTATCAAAGGCCCTGGTCCCGGACGTGAAAATGCTATCCGTGCCATTCAGGCATTAGGTATCAAAGTGCGCTCCATTGCAGATATTACGCCAATCCCCCATAATGGTTGTCGGCCTCCAAAGAAACGCCGCGTCTAGTTGAGAATAAGGAAAGAAAAGTATGGCAAAATATATTGGGCCGGTATGTAAATTATGTCGGCGTGAAGGCGAAAAGCTATTTCTTAAAGGAGAGCGTTGTTTCTCTCCTAAATGTTCATTTGATAAACGTGATTATGCCCCTGGTCAACACGGGCGTAATATGAGCCGTCGCAAAAAACGTGAATCCGATTACGGTCGTCAATTGCGTGCGAAGCAACGTGCCCGTCGCGTTTATGGCGTTTTGGAACGTCAATTTAGCCGCTATTTTAAAGTTGCTCTCGGGCGACGTGGGTTAACAGGTTTGAACTTGCTTCAGATTCTTGAATCACGTTTAGACAATGTTGTCTTTCGTATGGGCTTTGCCTCTAGCCGTTCAGAAGCTCGTTTGATGGTAACTCATGGGCATTTTATTGTGAATGGTCGTCGTACAGACATCCCTTCAATGCTCCTCAAAGATGGCGATGAACTTGCAGTGCGTGAGGCTTCTCAAAAGAAACCTTTCTTCAAAACATTGGGCGAAGTTGTGGAAAAACGCAACGTCCCCGTATGGCTTGAACGCGATGCAAAAGCATTGGCAGGAAAAGTTGGGCGTTTACCAGAACGAAGTGAAATTGACGGTAGCTTGAACGAACAACTTATTGTTGAGTATTACTCACGCTAAGAATTTGTCTTATCAGAGTTTTTTCTGCCTAGACTGGGAGAGGTGAACCGTGACTGGTATCACAAATATGGTTATACCGAAAATTGAGAGAGAAGCTGAATCTCGCAATTACGGCAAATTTATTATCAGCCCGTTGGAACAAGGCTATGGTGCCACTATTGGCAACGCAATGCGACGTGCACTTTTGTCGTCTTTGCCAGGCATCGCCGTAACCTCTATGCGGATTGCTGATGTATTGCATGAGTTTACAGATGTCCCGGGTGTACGCGAAGATGTTGTCCAGATCATGTTGCAGGTCAAACAGATCCGCATGAAATTAGATGGCGTGGATAGCACTCGTATGCACCTTGAAGTGCGTGGCGAAGGCGTTGTTACTGCAGCAGATATTATTGCGCCGCCAGAAGTGGAAATTGTCAACCCTGACCTTTATTTGTTCACGGTAGATAATAACAAAGCCACAATGGATATTGAATTCTCTGTGGAGCGTGGGCGAGGTTATTCACCCGCAAACGAACGCAGTGAACATATGCCCATTGGCGAAATGCCCGTAGACGCGTTGTTCAGCCCGGTTAAGAAAGTTAATTGGGATGTAAGCTCCGCGCGTGTTGGGCAAAGCACCAATTATGATAAATTGATGCTCGAAATCTGGACCGATGGCTCTATTGCTCCTGAAAAAGCACTGAGTACTTCTGGCAAGATTTTGATTGAACATCTCCGTCATATCGCTGGCGTTAGCGAAGAATCGCTGATGGCTGTGATCGAAGAAGAAGTAGAAGAGAAAGGTGTGACCAGCGAAATTGCTGAAACACCGATCGAAGCCCTTGATCTTTCTGTACGCGTATTCAACTCTTTGAAACGCACAGGGATCACAACAGTGGGTGATGTGATTGATCTACTTGAAAAAGGCGATCAGGCGATTATGTCCATCCGCAATTTTGGCGAAAAGAGCCTCACAGAGCTACGCCAGAAGATGACCGAGAAGGGCTTTATGTCGGATGAAGAAGAAAGCGAAGATAACGCGGAGTAATATAAGATGCGACATCAAATAGCAGGAAAGCGATTAAATCGCTCCACAGGCGCACGGACTGCCTTGCGCCGCACACTCATCCGTCAGCTCTTTGAGCATGAACGGATCAAAACCACAAAAGCAAAAGCACAAGCCATTCGTGGCGATGCTGAAAAGTTGATCACTATAGCTCGCAATAGCATTGAAGCAGAAGATGCACAAAAAGTACACGCTCGTCGTTTGGTAGCGAAAAAATTGGGCAGCAATAAAGATTTGCCCAAACTTTTTGATGATATTGCCCCTCGCTTTGTTAACCGCAATGGTGGTTATACCCGAACATTGAAACTCGGACCTCGCAAAGGCGATGGTGCCGAAATGGTTCTTATTGAATTAGTAGAAGAATAGATCGCAGTATTCGGTATTCAGTGGACAGTATTCAGTTTTTTCTGAATACCGACCACTGAATACTGATCACTGAAAATGGAACGTTACCAGATTATCCTTGCTTATGACGGCACCGATTTTTTCGGTAGTCAGCGGCAGGCAAAATCCCGCAGAACGGTACAGGGCGAACTAGAAGAAGCCCTCCGTAAAATGGGATGGGCAGAGAGTTCTGTTCTTATGGCTGGGCGCACCGATGCAGGTGTCCACGCTTCGGGGCAGGTGGCTGCTTTCGATCTTGATTGGAAGCACAGCCTAGATGCTCTCAGAAATGCGCTCAATGCTAATTTGCCAGCCGATATGTCTATAGGTCAGGTGCAAATTGCTCCAGCGAAGTTTCATCCTCGCTTTGATGCAACTGCCCGCTTATACCGTTATCGCCTTTTTTGCCAAAGGGATCGTGATCCGCTTCGAGAACGTTATGCTTGGCGAGTTTTCCCTGATGTTGAAGGCGAAATACTCCACTCGTTGGCAGCTATGCTGCCCGGAAAGCACGATTTTTCAGCCTTTGGTTCCCCCCCCCGTGCCGGAGGCAGCACAGAGCGTCATTTGATGCGTGCGAGTTGGAAAAAGCAAGAAGATGAGTGGATTTTTGAAGTGCAGGCGAATGCTTTTCTTTATCACATGGTACGAAGACTTGTTCTTACACAAGTTGTGATTGCACAGAAGCAAATCCCGGCCGAGAAATTTGCCCGTGCTTTAGCCGAGCAAGTGGAGGTCACGAGCGGAATCGCTCCACCCAATGGATTGACCCTCGTTGAGGTCTCTTATCTTGATAATCTAAAACCAAAAGTCTAAAGTCAGACATCTATAGTCTGATGTCTAAAATGGAGAGACGAAGTGTATAAAACTTATTATCCGAAAAAAGCTGAAATCGAGCGTGATTGGTTTATAGTGGATGCCAATGGCGAAAATTTGGGTCGTTTGGCGACCAGAATTGCAGCCGCTTTGCTTGGCAAACACAAACCAACTTTTACGCCCGGTGTAGAGATGGGCGACAACGTGATTGTTGTAAATGCTGGTGGCATTACTGTTACTGGTACGCGCACAAACTCGAAGTTGGATACGAAAAAATACTATCGCCACTCAGGTTATCCTGGTGGTCTTAAAACCAGAACACTGCGCCAACTGTTGGAGACTTATCCCGACCGGGTTATTCGCTCTGCTGTTTGGGGGATGCTCCCTCATAACAAAATGGGACGCAGTGTGCTCAAACGTCTCAAGGTTTATGCAACTGCAGAACACCCGCATGAAGCGCAAAACCCTGAGCCGCTGAAATAGTAAAGAGGATATATTATGTCTGAACGATATTTTGAAGGAATCGGTCGCCGCAAAGAAAGCTCTGCCCGCGTGCGTGTTTCAAATGGCTCTGGCAAATTCATTGTCAACGAAAAAGAGCTTGCAGACTATTTCACCCGCCATGGCGATACAGATACCATCTTGGCGCCCTTTGCAGCTTCTGGCGAAAAACAAGCATCTTATGATGTTAGCGTTCTCGTTAAAGGCGGCGGTGTAACCGGGCAAACCGATGCTGTCATGCTTGGCGTGGCTCGCGCATTGATCAAATTGAACCCCGAATTACAACCCGTTTTGCGCAAGGGCGGCTACCTAACCCGTAACCCCTTGGTCAAGGAACG
>JABGQT010000141.1 GCA_018648685.1 Anaerolineae bacterium | reverse complement strand
AAGTAAGATTATTACCTGACGCAACGTGATGTCCGTTTCTAATTGTCGTTGACAGCACAACCGCGAATGCACTGTTAAGAGACGCAGACATAGCCATGTATCAAGCAAAAGATGCTGGTCGAGCGACATATAAAATATTCGATTCTCAAATGGGAGAAAAGGTCACGAAGCGCATCGAGCGAGAGCGAGAATTAGTACAAGCGATTCAAAATAACAACTTCAAATTGACCTATCAACCCATCGTGGCACTTGAAACCGGGGAAATGTTAAGCGTTGAAGCTCTCGTACGCTGGCATCATCCCTTGCATGGCATTATCCAGCCCGATGATTTTATTCTTATTGCTGAAGAAACCGGGCTAATTTTAGAGATAGGGAATTGGGTGCTGGCAGAGGCATGCAAGCAAATAAAAATTTGGGATCAAAGCTTCCCTCAAGCGAAAAAACTTTCAATGAGTGTTAATCTCTCAGGCAAACAAATAGCAAACCCTGATTTTTTCGATTTTCTGGTACATACCCTCGAAGAAACAAAACTTCAAGCAAAGCGTTTGCATTTGGAAATTACAGAAAACACAATTGTCGAAGACGCTGAACAGGCTCTAAACACGCTCTCAAAAATTAGTGCCTTGGGTGTAGAACTACACTTGGATGATTTTGGCACCGGGTATTCATCTATAGCTTATTTGCACAACTTCCCAATAAAAGCACTAAAAATTGATAAATCCTTTATCCATAGACTAAAGAATCAGGGCAAAGGTCGTGCCTTGATCGAGGGAATAATTCATTTGGCAACCGTGCTTGGCCTTGATGTTGTCGCGGAGGGAATTGAATTACCCGAACAATTGACCTTGCTCAAAGAATTAAATTGCGGGCAAGGGCAAGGCTTTTACGCCGCTGAACCCATGTACAAAGAAGATATGGAATTTATGCTTAGAAAAAGCGGAAACATCTTCGACCTAAACAAAGAATAACTTCAACTTTCTTTTATTCATCCCCTCGTACCTTCCCCCGTAACTTTTTCACATTAGATTTTCGCTTCTTCGCATCTATTCGTTTTTTGATGGATGCCCGCGTCGGCTTTGTCATGCGCCGCTTCTTTGGCGGGATCGAAGCCTGTGTCACCATCTGCTCGAGACGCGCCCGTGCATCAGCTTGATTCCGTTCCCGCGTGCGGAATCGGGAGGCTTCGATAATCAGGATTCCCTCCTCAGTCATCTTCCTCCCCGCCAAACGAGTCAAACGCTCCCGCACGGCATTGGGGAGGTGAGCAGCATCCACATCAAAACGCAGCCGAACAGCCGTGCTGACTTTATTCACATTCTGCCCGCCGGGACCAGATGCGCGGAAGTATTCAAAAGTAAGGGATTCTTGGGGGATTTTCATCATCACGAATGACACAAATTCGGCGAATGAAAACGAATAAAAACATTCGTTCTATTCGGTATATTCGCTAAATTCATGATACTCATTCTGCCAACTCTTCCCACTCAACCAGCATTGCATCCATCTCGTCTTGGGTTTGGTTATATTCTTCGCCCAATTTTCGCAACTCTTCCGCATCGTCAGGGGGATTTTCGAGTTGCGTACCCAACTCTGCTAAGCGGGATTCGAGGGTGGCAACTTTATTTTCCACTTCCTGTAAACGTGCTTTTCTGCGACGCTCTTCTTTTTGAGCGGGGTCACGGCGAGATCTTCGGGACGAGCCAGATATTTCTTTAGCGGCATCAAGTTCCAAACGCGCGCGTTCCGCTTCCTTTTCCCGTTCTCTACGCATCTGAGAGTATGTCCCCTTATATACTGTCAACAAGACTTCGGGATTTTTAAAAAATCCCGAAGTCTCGCGCTCAGGGATTTCCCAAATTTGCGTGGCGAGGGCGTCTATGAGATAGCGATCATGCGTGACGAGCAAAATCGTGCCTTTATAGGCATCCAGCACTTGCTGCATGATCTCTTGCGCGGGGATGTCGAGGTGGTTGGTTGGCTCATCGAGCAGGAGCAAATTTGTATCCTGCAAAGAGAGTTTCGCGAGCGCCAAACGCCCGCGCTCACCACCCGAAAGGGTGGAAACCTGCTTGAAAACATCATCGCCTGAGAAAAGAAATTTACCGAGATATTCACGAATGCTGCCGGGCAGCATGGGCGAAGCTTTTTCGATCTCTTCCATCAAGGTGTTTTTTTCCACCAGCCCCTCGTGTGCCTGCGAGAAATAACCGATCTCCAGCGAAGCACCCATTTTAACCTTCCCAGAAAAAGGCGGGATTTTCCCTAAAAGGGTGCGAATAAAAGTGGTTTTACCAGCGCCATTCGGCCCGATCAAAGCCGCACATTCACGGCGATGTAATTCAAGATCAGGCGAGCTAAAAAGCACTTTGTCATACCCAATTTCCAGGTCCTTACTGCGAATGACCATTTCACCAGAGCGTTTTTCCGCACGCAACTTCAAATGCAGTTGCGGCGGGCGATGGTCGGGCAAACGCAAAGCACGTACACGCCGCTCGGCTTCATCGGGGCTGAGATCGCTGGTCGCCACATGAATATCCTGGCTGACCGCGCTCCATTTTCGGTTGATAACCGCGTCCATGCCCACTTGCTCTATTGCCTGAATAATGCGGCTCAGACGGCGTAATTTGCCCCGTGCTTGAGAAACACGTTGGCCTTCGATATGCTTTTTGATATATTCAGCTTCTTTGAGCAGTTTCTCTTTCTCTGCCCTAAAAACCTTGTGCCTACGCTCCCAACGCTCTACGCGCTGCCCCACATAATGGCTGTAATTGCCCCTATAGGTCTCAACGCCCGCAGCGGTCATTTCCAAAATACCGTTGGCAGCATGGTCAAGAAAATAACGGTCATGCGAGACGATCAGCACCGCACCATCCCATTTGCTGAGATAACTTTCCAACCATTCGACAGCGGCAATATCAAGATGGTTGGTCGGTTCGTCGAGCAGGAGTAAATCTGGCTCAGAGAGCAGCAATTTTGCGAGATAAGCGCGCGTGCGTTGCCCACCAGAAAGATGCGCGATAGGCATATTAAAATCGGAATCGGCAAATCCTAAACCGGATAAAACCTGCCGCATGCGCGTCTCATAGGTATAGCCCCCACGAAGTTCAAAATCTGCCTGGATTTGCCCGTAACGCTCGATGATTTCACTTGATTCCGTTAAATCAGCCATCTGCTCGGCGAGAGTGTTGATCTCGTTTTCCATCTTCCTTAGATCAGCAAATACCGCTAAACATTCGTCCCAAACTGTACTATCGGATTGAAAATCCTTCGCCTGCGGTAAATAACCAATGCGTAATTTCTTCGCCTTCGTCACTCGCCCTTCGGAGGGAGATTCTTCATCTATCAGGATCCGTAACAAAGTCGTCTTCCCGACCCCGTTGGGACCAACAAGCGCGAGACGAGAGCCATGCTCAATAGTGAAATTAAGCCCGCTGAAAATATCAACGTGCCCGTAGGATTTGGTGAGGTTGTTTGCGATAATTAAAGACATAGATAAGTAGAGAAAAGAGAATAGTTTTTTACAGCCGCCCTATTATAGTTGAATGTTGAAGGTTGGAAAGTAGAAAGTAGCAATAAATGACAGATGACAATTACTCTGTTCGAGAGAATTATTCATCCATAGGCAAATTAGCCTTCATAGCAATAATACTTACAAGTTCGTTATAGTCTTGCAAACGATAAGAAAGGACAATTTTATTTCCGCCAGTTAGTTTGAATATCCAACGTTGTTTGTTTCCTGTCGGCACTATAAAAAGAGCCTTTCCGACAAAAGAAGTCAACAATGTTTGCGGTATAGTGTTTTGAAGGGAAAAAGTCGCATCTTTTAAAGCAATCATATTTTCCCAAGCAATCTTTACTTTGAAAGGAATTCCCATATAAATTACCAATGTAGTAATTCCTTCATCAGAAAGTCAAAAAAAAGGAAATTTAAAGTCATACCAGGTAGCAACATTATATTGCCCTTTATATAGCACGAAGTTAACTATAAATATCACTATGAGAGTACCTGGGAAATTTACCCAATTAAGGATAATGAGACCCTTTATGAATTCAATCAAAATCGAAATGATTGTGAACCACGAAACAGAAACAAATATAAAATAGAAGATAGTAAATACCAAAAATGAAAGATTAGAAAAACTGACATTGTAACGTTTCATGGCTTTCGACCTTTTTATATATCCCTGCTCCAGTTCACACTTATGATAAAGAAAACGAGCGACTTCTGCAAGTCACTCGTCACTTTTCACTCATCACTACCTACTGATCCTTCGGCACGTGCTCCTTCTTCTCTTTACCCAATTCCAATGAGCGTTGGTACGCTGCCCAGATCGCGCGAGAAATGGCTGTGCGTACTCCCGCTTTTTCGAGATAATATAGTGCTTCCGCAGATGTCCCGCCTGAAGATGTAACCTGATTTCGCAGCGCAGCTACATGCATATCATTTTTTTCGTAGAAATTGACCGAACCACGCATCGTTTGCACAACGAGTTTTTCCGAAATGCGGCGGGGGAATCCCATATGCACCCCGGCGTCGATCATGGCTTCCATGAACATGTAAACGTAGGCAGGACCTGTTCCCGAGAGCGCTGTTGCCATATCCAGATAATATTCATCTTCTACAAAAACTTCTTCTCCCAGCGCCGAGAGAATTGTCTGTGCTTGCTCTTTTTGCTCATCCGAAACAGCATCAGATGCAACCCAAACTGTGATTCCTTCCCCGATACGGGCCGGGGTATTTGGCATGGTGCGAATGACTTTATCGTGCGTCAAGCCGGTACTCATTTTCTCTATCGTTGCACCTGCAATAATTGATAAAACCAAAGCTTTTTCTGGAATCTTTCCTTTCAACTCATCCAAGACGAGGCTTAATCGCTGTGGTTTGATGGAGAGGACGACCACATCTGCTTCTTTAACGGCTGCGGCGTTATCCGTAAAGGGCTGAATCCCATATTTATCGCGCAGTTCCACGCCCCGGTCCACGCGCGGATCGCTGGCGAAAAGATTTTCAGGAGATGCCAATTTTTCGCGCAATAACCCGACGATCATCGCGCCAGCCATCGCTCCTGATCCAATAAATGCTATTTTTAGATTTGTCATCAATTTATCCTTTATACGATTAACATGTGAATGGATAGGTGGTGACCTGATTGCGTCCATTCGCTTTTGAGCTATACAGCGCCTGATCAGCGCATTTTAGCAGATCTTCGCCGTTTTCAACATTATAGGGGAAGCAGGCAACACCGACCGAAATTTGTACCTGGAGTTTTTTGTCTTCGTAAGGAATTTCAGCAGAAGAGAGAGCTTTACGCCAGGATTCGGCGCGTGCGCGTGCGATCTCTAGCCCAACTTTTGGCATTAAGATCACGAACTCTTCGCCTCCGTAGCGGCAGACGGTATCTCCACGACGGGTATTCTGTAATAGCAATTTACCTATATATTCAAGGACCTCATCTCCGCATTTATGCCCGTTCTCGTCGTTGAAAACCTTGAAATGATCAACATCCATAATGATGGCTGAAAGAGGAAGATTATCACGTTCGGCGCGAGCGATCTCTGTCTCCAAAACTTCTGCAAGGTAACGCCGATTGAAAAGTCCTGTAAGAGGATCACGGATGGCCTGTTCTTTTAGTTGCGCTTGCAATTTCTCAATTTCAGACAGTTTTGCTTTTAGTTCTTCATTTGCTTTTTGCAGGTTTTTTTCCATCTTGCGTTGCTTGGAGACATCGTGCAAGACAATAACGCGTCCGTTTAGCTCGCCATATTTATCTTTTACCGGCGAAACGGTCATCTGAACCATATGCTCTGGATCAGTGAAAAGATGGAAGAACTGCCCGTCGTCTTTGCCCTCGTTGTAACGAGCGAGAATATTTGGGGATGCCGAAAGAACCTCTTGAAGTTTTTTTTCAGCCATTTCTTCGATGGGGGTATTGAGCCAATATGCGGCTGCCTGATTGGCATCCAGCACGCGATCATTTTCATTGACGACAAGCACCATCTCGACGATATGTTCGAGAATGATGTGACGTGCAATGGGGGTCATTTCAAATAGCTTTTGGCGAAAGATGGCAAAGCTGATCAGAATTGCGGTTAGCGTGAATGAGATCGGTGTAAGGTCAAAAGAAGCAGATGTAGAGGATAGTTTTCCACCCATGTGATAGAACACATTCAGAAGAACGGGGATAATGAAAGCCGTAAGGAGGGTCAGGGCGCGTCTACGGTATATATCTCGGAAAATAAAAAGGTGACGCAAGAGGGTACCAACCCCGATGACGATCAGGGTATAGCTGTAGATCAGCTGGACATAATACCAAGTATTTCCCTTAACGGATAAGGGGCCAAGCGTTTCGCCTACTGGTGTTATGCTGACATAGTAAAGATGAAACCAGCGTTCTGAAAAGAGAAGGGTCAGTGTTATCGCCGGGACAATGAAGAGAAGCGTAAGAACTGCTTTATTAACCCACTTATTTTGTTTTGTATAACTAAGGGTAAATAAAAACCACAGAACAGGGGTGGTAACAATGCCGATATTTTCCAGTTTTAGCCAAAGCCGCTTTGATTCTAATAGAGGAGCCAAAGTGATCATGGCGTAGAAAAAAGTCCACAGCGCCAAGGCAATAAAGAGCCAGTTCATGGTCTTACTGCCTGGTTTATTGATTCTATTAAGAATAAGCGCAGATGCAACCCCTACTGCTGCTAATGTATTAAATAATAATATTCCTGCAAAAACCACCCACTCCATAAACTGTCCCTTGGTACTCCCTTTTTTAAAAAATCAAGCTGTTTGATAATACCCCACATCAACTGAATAGATACGCCCACGTTTGATAACTTTCTTAACAAGGTTTGTCCCGAATCTATAGCCGAGTTGACGATAATCTGGCACTGTGAGCAGGAGCATATCGGCTTGTTTCCCGATCTCGAGTGAGCCTATTCTATCATCCCTGCGGATGGCGTAGGCGGCATTGATCGTTGCGGAGACAATCGCTTGGGCTGGGGTCAATTTCATAGAGCGACAGGCGAGGGCGAGAGAGAATTGCATCGATTCTGTCCAAGCTGTGCCGGGATTACAGTCTGTGGCGAGGGCGAGAATTACGCCCGCATCAAGCATTTTTTGCGCGGGTGTGTATTCGCAATGTCCCAAACCGAAGGGCGTACAGGGGAGGGATACGGCGACGGTTTCTGAATTGGCGAGCGCGGCAATATCTTCATCGGATGTGACGACAAGATGATCAGCGGATGCCGCGCCCAACTCTGCTGCCAAGCTCGCACCGCTGAGATTATCAAACTCATCGGCGTGGATTTTGAGCGGGAAGCCCAATGATTTGGCTTTTTCTAGAATTTGCCTGGATTGCGCTAAATCAAAAGCACCTGTTTCGCAGAAAACGTCTACAAAGGGTTTATTTTGCCTGCGTGGAGCATGTGTTTCCCACCACTCACTGACGATGGGGAGCATTGTCTCAACAAGATGGTCTGTATAACCCTGCGGGTCATCTTTGAATTCTGGGGCAATGGCGTGTGCGCCCAAAAATGTAATTGCAAGTTCGAGGGGGCCTTCGCGGTCGAGTGTGAGCAAAGCTTTGAGCATTCGTAATTCGGTTGCAGTTTGCAGCCCATAGCCGGTTTTTGCTTCAGCGGTGGTTGTTCCTGTAGAGAAAACGCGCATTAAACGAGAGCGAGTTTGGGATAAGAGCGATTCGAGCGATGCTTTTCGTGTATCCTGTACTGTAGACAGAATCCCGCCACCCGCTTTAAGGATATCCAGATAATGTGCTCCCTCCAGACGCATCTCAAATTCTTTGGCACGGTCGCCGCCCCAAATGAGATGGGTATGGGGGTCTACAAATCCGGGCATGAGAACGCTGCCAGATGCATCGAGGGTAGGCTCATCTGGATATTTTTCGTGCATCTCCGTTGTTGTGCCAATGTCGTGAATTTTTTCTTCGCGGATAAGGAGAGCACCGTTTTCGATAATGCCGAGTTCGCCAAGATCGCGCCCGCGTTGGGGGCCGCCAGCGATAGTCAGGAGTTGGGTTGCGGAATGAATTAGCATAGTTTTTCTTATCCTTTTTTAGAGATCAGGCACCACACATTCTGCGCGGTCATTTGCTGCATTATTGACCAACGTTGAAACAGGATGCGCCTCCATCTCTTCGGCGGGATATGGACGCATCAAGGGCTGTAAGTCTGTGCGCGATCTTGGGTCAAGCCATTGCCTATAAGCAGCGCGCGGAAAAATGACGGGCATTCGCTTGTGGATGGGCGCAACCACGTCATTTGGTTCAGTGGTGATGATGGCACAGGTTTTGAATGCCGAGCCATCTGCGCTTTCCCAATTCGACCAAAGCCCGGCAAAGGCAAAGGGTTGGCGCGATTTCATAAAGATATAATGTGGCGTTTTTACGCCCGCTTTAGTTTGCCATTCGTAGAAGCCATCTGCCAGGATCAGGCAGCGTTTATATTTATACGCGCCCTTGAAAGAGGGCTTTTCTGCAAGCGTTTCTCCGCGCGCGTTGATCAGTTTTCTATCAAAAGCGGCATCTTTTGCCCAACTAGGTACAAAGCCCCATAAAAAGAACGTCGCCGCATTTTGTCCATCGTTCGGGATCGCTAAAAGCGGCTGGCTAGGGGCAATGTTAAAGCGTGGCGCAAACTGCGCAGGGAAACGAAATCCTGCGAAGGCATCTTGCAAATCGGCCGGATTTACGGTTAGTGTAAATCGTCCGCACATTAGCCTAATACCCGATAATCGCCCTCTCGTTTTGTCACACCCGTTGTGTCTAAATGCTCCAGCAGCGCCAGCACATAGCGACGACTCGTGCCGTACAAATCGCGCGCATCGGCAACGGTGATTTTGTCATTTTTCGCCAAATATCCGCGCAACATTTCGATTGATTTCTCATAATCGGATTTTCGGAAGACAACTTCAGCGGAAAGTTGCACTAACTCTTCGAGAGCCAGCAGCGCATTAAATATTTCTTCACCAATTTCTTCAATGGATACTTTGACTGTCGGCGGCGAGAAGGGATTCTGCTCGAATCGCCGCATCAAACCCGAAATTTGGGCTTGCTCAGCACGCCCAAAGGTGATGCGATGCCCGGGCAGTTGTACGCTCCGATACGCGTCGTCAACATCTTCTGTTTTGAGCAGATTTTCGATCATCGCGTTGAAGAGTTTGGTCTTAACTTTCAATTTACTCTTCAATTCTTCGCGTGGGATTCCACGCCGCAGTGGGAAATTTTCGTGATATGCCTTTACCATATTCAGCGCGCGTTCTTTGAGCGCGTCCCAATGTGTTGTGGCGATGACGAAAGAATCGGGGTTGTAACTGGCATCATTTTTGCTCGGCGGCGTTGCCAGCGTGAAGAGTTTTCCTTCACTAAATAATTCTTCTATCGCTTCTTTTGCATCCGCTTCCTCGAGCCTTGCATCACGGGTAAGATTCTTGAGCGTATCCGCGCCATTTGCCAATGAAGCTTCGTAGAGTACGTCAGCGGGAGAGCCTTCGGCGAGGGATGTCAGTTTTTCGATGATACGCTCATCGAAGCGTTTATGCCGCCCTTTGGGTTGATGGTCAATGATCACGCCGCCCCCGAGCGTTTCGGCGGGAGATGGTCGGCGCAGGATATATCTGTCTCCACGCACGGTGATGATGGGGTCGCGGAGTTCTAGTTGAATCCACGCCTCTTCACCAGGATTAAGCATCTCGGCACCGAGCAAGCGCAGGATCGCGATCGTCTCCGATGCGCCGACGAAGAGTTTTACTTCGGTATTATGTTTGAGCGGTTGAGATATGTCATCTAATAAACGGAATCGCGCATCCAGTCGGCGCGTCATTTCATATTGCCCCGGCTTGGTAACTACTTCCCCACGCCGAATATCTTCGAGCGAAATCCCGGAGATATTCACCGCTGTGCGGCTGCCTGGCACAGAAATCTCTTCTTTTTTCTTGTGGGTTTGTAAACCGCGCACGCGCCCCCTTTGCTCGGATGGCAAAACCAGCACTTCATCGCCAATGCTTAAATTGCCATCCGCGAGTGTGCCAGTGACAACCGTGCCAAAACCGGCGATGCTAAAAGCGCGGTCAATGGGCAAACGCGGACGACCGAGATCAAGACGCGCCGGTTTTTCTTTAAGTAAATTAGTGAGGGTTTCGAGTAGATTTTCAAGCCCCGTGCCATCTTTGGAAGAAATGCGGACAAAAGGTGCGTCTTGCAAAACGGTATTTTGCAGGCTCTCGCGGATGTCGCTTTCAACAAGGTCGAGCCATTCGGCGTCGGGAACGAGATCAGTTTTGGTGAGGGCGATCATGCCCGTAGGGATTTGGAGCAAATCGAGAATGGCGAGATGCTCTTTGGTTTGGGGCATCACGCCTTCATCAGCGGCGATAACGAGCACAACGGCATCTATTCCGCCCACGCCCGCGAGCATATTACCGATAAAATCGCGGTGTCCGGGCACATCCACAATGCCAATCTCTTCGCCATCAGGCAAGGTGAGCCATCCGAAACCAAGTTCGATGGTCATCTCGCGCTCTTGCTCTTCTTTCAGGCGGTCAGGATGAACGCCCGTCAGCGCAGAGATAAGGGTGGATTTGCCGTGATCTACATGTCCGGCGGTGCCGATAACGCGCATCTAGCTACTCTTCTTCTCATGTCCCATCACGCGCTCAGATGCGGTCAGCCACTGATGCGCCCAATTCATCAGCTCTTGCATCTGATTTTCTGTCAGGTCTGTAGTCTGATGGAGTTGATCTTGCATCGTTTGGAAAGAATCGTCAAATTCTGTTAAACGATTCTCTATTTTCTCCATCGTCTTTTGCAGATTTTTCATGGTCTCATCCTGAGAGAGTCCATAGCCTGTCCAGCGTTTTTGATCGTCAGCCTTAAAGGTAACCCATTCCTGACGCAAACGATCTTCAGCAAGGCGCTGCATCTCAACGATCTCATGGACACGGCGTTCGATCTTCTGGCTAATTTCTGCGTAAGTCTCTTCTGCTTTTTTCGCAGAACGGGTAGCATCGCTGACTGTTTGCAACTCAGTTTCAAGTAAATCTGTTTTTTCGTTGAACTTATCCGCTTCTTCTATCCATTCTTTCCACGAACGTTCACGGTCTATTTGCTCAACTGAAAATTTCTCAAAAAACTCGTTCTGTTCTTGTTTTCGTTTATGTTCGTTTGCCAAAACATCTGCAATACGTGTGTCTATATTCTTTAGGTTATCCGCATTGAGTTGCCTTTTATCACGTTCTTCGTCTAAACGTTTACGCAAAGCAACAATTTCGCCTTGTGTATCAGTCAGTCTCTTGATGTCTTGACGGCGATTATCCTCATTCAACTCTTGTGCGTATTTCAAATCTTTATTATTTTTTAGAACTTCGCTAAACTCTGCTTTAATCTCGGTGAAAGTTGCATTCAAACGCAAGTCATCATTTTCGCGAGCTTTAAGATCGCGGCGAATTTTAGAGAGGTCAGTTTGACTGCGAATATCGGTAATTGCTTCATTGATCTGGGTAAACTCATCCTGAAAGCGTTTACTCGCTTCTTTTTCTCTCCTTTTCGCATTTTTCTCCAGTTTCGTAAAGGTGTCGTTCATTTCTTCACGCTGCTGTGCCAAAAATGCGTCAAATTGTTCTACTCTGGCAGCCAAAGAGCTATAAGACGCCATTGCTTTTGATAGAGGGTCTACTTTTTCTGTCAGAGAATCAATTTTCGCGGTCAATACAGCAATATGCTCAACTTGAGCAGCTATTGTCGCTTTATCTTTGCGGCGTTCGTCGTCCAGCCAATCTAATTGCTTAATAATCTGTTCAAATTCCATCGTGCCTCCAAAAGAGATTGTGGCAAATTATAGCACGCGGTTACCCGGTTAGATGAGAAAAAACAAAGGGTAGTTTCGTCAATAGCGGGGACATAAATTGAGGAAAAAGCCCTAATAAAAGGATAAAGAAAATACCCACACCGATCAGGATATTTTGTAACAAACTCCCATTTATAGCCCATTCTTCTTCTTTAGGAGACATTACCATAACGGCAAGAGTGCGGATCGCTCCTGTTAATAGGCTTGCTACACCCACCGCAACCCAGAGAGCCGCGACAAGCGTTTTTTCTGCCACTCCTCCCCAAGTAGCGAGGATCGGTGGAAATCCAGCTAATAAAGGTAAACCCAAAGTTGAGAAATGTGCAAAAATCAAGCCCATAATAATGATGGGGTAGCGGTACATATCTCCCTGCCTTGCCCTGAACAACAGAGAACCTTCTCGCAATGTCAATACAGAAAGAGAGAGAGACCAAACCAGGATCGCCAAAGATTGTGGAACCATGAATAAAAAGAAAGCAGAAAGTTGATAATCCTGAAAGAGGCTTAAGGCAAGTAATGAAAACCCGATATTAACAACAGTGGCATAACCCATCATCCGCCCCAGATGACGTTGAAAGGCAGCCCAAATTCCACCTGTAACGATCATCAGAACACCAGCGGAGCGTAAAACAGCGGGAAGTTGATCGAAGTCCCTGAGCCAGGCATAACGATCTAAAAAGCCAAGCGCAAAGAAAAAAGCTATGCTGGGCAACAACCACAAGATAAAACCCACAGCATAAGGAGAGGCTTCTTCCATGAGAAGGGGAATCCAGGTATAAAGGGGAAAAATCGCAAGCAAAAAAGCAAAGCCAAGTGCTAATAATGTCGCGGCTTGGGTAAGAAGCTCAAGGTCACCGGGGTTCGATTCGACACCTGCCATAAGCCAACCCGAAAAAAGAAGGAAGGGCATTGCTAAAGTTTGGTAGATCAAAAAGCGGATAATGCCGCGCCCTGGCTTTTTTTCTGGCGGAGAGAGCAAGGGAATTGCTATCAGGATTGCCGTTTGAATGATAAGTGCTGCGTAAAGAAAAGGCTGAACAGAAAGTGATGCGACCAATAATGCGATGATACTCATCCCGATGGGGACGAGACGGCGAGCTATCCCTGCTGCGCTAGCGCCAAAAAACCAGAGCGCTGCTAATCCATAGATCAGCGTCAGGAGAGGTTGGTCTGCGGGAGAAATGATAATTTGCCGCCCTAAGATTTCGAGAGAATCCGCGAGTTTGAATGAAAGCGTTGCGCTAATACGGATAGGTGTGTCTATAGGAAAGAACCACGCTAATACAGCCAAAAAGAGAGCGATTATTCCTCCCAGAAATGCAATGATATTCGCACGGCGTGGAATCCAGAGGAAGGGGGAAAGAATAAGCGGAATCCCGATCCAAATAAGGGGGGCACTCATTATCTACTTCCTCCTGTATCTTCCGTTCCTGCCAAAAGGAGATAAGAGCCAACCAGAGCAAGTCCAAGGTTAATAACCGCGAGTAAAGCCGCAACAAGTGTAGCATTTTCAACGGCGGCATAGAGAATTTCAAACCCTGCAAGGAGGGTGAGCAAACCGATGACCACGCGTAATGGTTGGGTAGTTAGCCCTAGCATGAGAAGTCCCATAGTCATGAGGGTCAGGCTGCCAGTCACTTCGGGCAGCCCGATGCCAGGGAGGAGTTTTGGAATGCTGGGAGCAGCAGAGGCGACGAGGAGAAAAATCAGCATTGCAGTCAGGATGCGGAAGAATCTGCCTTGGGGCCAGGAATTGTCATCTGGCGCAGAAGCAAGTTTTGGGTCAAGAGTGGAGCGAGTAATCCCCAAAACAGTCGCAGACATCCATCCCGTTACCAATTTTACGGCTGCCATCGAAACTGTCCAATGAATTTGGGTCAGCCAAAAAACAGCAATATATTGTGCCGCAAGGAGGGCTAAGATCCAGCGCCAATCGCGAGTGAGGAGAAGGGAGAGGGTGAAGGCAAATAGAAGTATCGTTGCGCCCCATGAAATGACAAGAAAATTCATTAGCGAATTCCTTCTGCAATGAGCGAGGCGAAGAGGATGATAAAAAGAAGTGTCCAGAGAATTCCGCCATCGCTTTCAAGGATATTGCTAATGAGCCTGCTTAGCCTACGAAGGAAATAATAAAGACTCCAAAAAAGACCATATACACGCCCCGTTTTCGTTTTTTCTTCTGTATTTGGTTTGAGCCAATGTGCTTCAAGCGGATTTAGCGAACGAATACGCGGTCGCAACCAGACGAAGATAAGTGTTAGTATGCTCACGGCAATGCCAAGATACCATACACCTATCGCTCTCGCACCTTGCCAGCCCCAAATGCCCAGAAGGAAGAGAGAGAAAAAGATGATCCCAATGCCTAGTGGGTATATGAAGCGAGAGAGCGAAGAGAAGGATTTGAAATCTGTTTTTTTAACTCGTTGAGCGTGGCGATAGTAGCCAGCAAGCAATAAAGCTTGGGCAGAGAGTAAGATAAGCCAATAAGCCCACCATAATGTGTCTGCACTTTGCCAGCCCGTCGCGGTGAGGGTAAAAGGTAAAGCAGACATAGCGATCAGGCTTAATTGTAGGAGACGGTTAAGCCATTTATTCTGTAAAGAGGAAAGAAAAAGCATCCCGCCACTTAGGATAAGGGCTGTGCCCCACGCGACGCTTCCAACGGGGTTTGCACGCAAGGTTGCGATAAGGGCAAGGGAGGCCATCCCCAAAAGCCAATAGGGGCGAGCATCGAGGGTATCGGAAGCACGAAACCACATCCAACTGCTGTATAGTGCAGTTAATGCGACAATGACAAAAACATAGGGGATAAATGGAGATTGCAGGCTTTCGTAAGGGATACGCGCCAGCAAGATCAGACTAGATGCAGCGGAGGTCAGACGCAACATTGTCCCGTAGCCACGTCTTAGCGCAGATTCTGTTTTGAAGGGCAAGTGCATGGGGAAAACGCCCAGCCTTAATCCTGCTGCGATGAGCATATAAATACCAGATTCTTTCGAAGCAGAAATAAAATTAAGTGGTGTGCCCGCGGCTGTACTGACCAGACTTGCCCAAATGAGAAAACCAGAGCCAATGACCCGCATGGAGAAAGAGATCACAACTCTCTCACGTAATTTCCTTTCTTGTACCGAAGCTAATAAAGTAAAGAGTTCTGCCAGGTCGATAGCGGTCCATGCCAAAACGAGCGCGAGGGGATTTTCAGCAAGCACTGCCAAGATCCCAATGCCGCTGAGTGCAAGAGTTCCCGCCCATGCTGGAGAACTAGGAAAGTTTTCACGAGCAATTGCGGTGAGTAATGTCCCTAACCCTACCGTCGCAAGGCTAAAAGCATATGCCCAGGAAAGTTGATCGGCAAGAAAATCAGGAGAATTAGGAAAAAGAATTGCCGGCTGCCAGGCAGGTAGTGTAAATACCAAAGGCGTTTTGATCTGCCAAAAAAGAACACTGACCCAGGCAAAAAATATGCTCGTCACGGCTAATAACCAGGAATAGCGAAAATCCGGATTAAATAGGCGCAAAAGCAATAAAGCAAGTGCGCCTAAAAAAAGAAAGGAAAGTGTCGTTAAAATAAGCATAAGGATGCATCTAGGAATATTTCCTGAAATTTGAATTCTTCCTAAGTTGATTTTATAGGAGGTAATTTCTGGATGCCTACTATAGGGGTTACAATACCGTACTTAAGATTGGTATATTTTATCAGCTTTGCTGCTTTTTCTGCTGTAAAATCTCTTTATGAGCACAATCTCTATTCAATAGAATTTACCTAAAAAACACTATGAGTTCTATCATCTTTCTTTATTTGTAAGTTTGAAGGCCACCTCGTGAAATCAAGAAAATTAACCGTCTCTTTCAAAAAAATAAAAATCTTTGGGGGGGTGATTCTTTCTGCTTTCTTACTCCTTATAATCTTCGCAATTGTTGAAAGCAGCCTTACCGCCAAAGCCGAAGCCGAAAAGCTCGCAGGGCAGATTGCGTCTCCGACACCCTTTTTGCCTGGAAATAGTGAAGAAATCGTACTTCCTAATAGCGAGCCACAGCAACTATTAACAGCAACGCCTCGCCCAACTGTTATTTATGAAGATGGAATTTACCCAACAGCATTGCCAGCAGCCCTCCCCACATTGGCAAATATTTCACCCTATTCCATACCAGAGGGAATCAATCCGCTAACAGGGCAATACCCAAGCTCCACAGACCTGCTCCAAAGAAGACCCATTGCTAGCAAGATCGCACTTTTTCCGCGCTATGTTCGTCCCATGTCGGGGCTAAGCCTCTCAGACGTTGTCTATGAATACTATATAGAAGCGGGGCTAACACGTTTTATCGCCGTTTTTTATGGCAACGATGCCGACCAAGTCGGTCCTGTCCGTTCAGGACGTTTCTTCGACGAACATGTCGCTCGCATGTATCAATCTTATCTGGTTTTTAAATACGCTGACCCACGCGTCTACGATTATCTCAAATCTACAAATATTAACGAGTTTCTCGTTGTGCCCGGTAGCACAGCTTGTCCGCCATTCATGATCGGCAAAAGCGATCGAGATACTTACAATAACATCTTTTTCAACACCACAAAATTTGCTACCTGCCTTGAGAAACAAGAGAAAAACAACTCCCGGCCAGACTTACGCGCCGGTTATTTCAGCGTAACCCCTCCCCCTTTCGCAGAGCCTATTCTGAGCATTTACGCACGCTATTCCTTAGATAATTACCATTATTGGGGATACGATCCGACTACCCTTAGATACTATCGCCACCAGGAAACAAATAATATCCGTGAAGAAGGCAATACACCCAACTATGCCCCACTCAGAGATGCTCTGACCGGAGAGCAAGTTTCTGCCGATAATATCATTTATCTTTTTGTGCCACACACATTCGAGAATGTATACCAGGAAGAAGACGAGGTCTATCATATTGATTTAATTGGATCGGGAAAAGCGTATCTCTTCCGTGATGGAATCGTGCTACCGGCATATTGGCAGCGTACCGAAACCGAT
>JABGQT010000106.1 GCA_018648685.1 Anaerolineae bacterium | reverse complement strand
TGCGACTTGAACCGTTTAAGGTGTGCGACATGGTGCGTTTTATGCATTATCAACTTCATCATCGCTGAGAATGTTTTTATCGTGAAGAAGTTTTACAAGGATCGAAAGAGCTTTAGCTGCTTTATGTGCTTGTAATTTATCTTCGTTCGTAAGAGTATAGTAGACACGCTTTTCAAGTTCGTCAACTTGATCTTTGAAAGTTTTCTTATAAAGAATGTCATTACGGTTTGCCATTGCTAATCTCCTTGTGAAAGTCTGATTCTAGAACCATTGGATAAATAATTTTACTCGAAAGACATAAGCTTCCATGCTTTTTTTGTCTTCCCTGATAACTCTACAAACTTGCAACCCCATCTTCACTTGCTTTCTTTGGATATATTTGTCTCATGAAAGAATATCCGTTTTACTCTTCAATTTCCCTGACACGCTCCAAAACCGGCGGATGGGAATAATTCAAAAAGACATTTAGCGGATGCGGTGTCAGATTTGATAAATTATGCACACTGAGTTTCTGTAAGCCACTGATTAATGCTTTCCCCTTACCCGTTGTCTCAACTGCCCAAACATCCGCTTCATATTCGTATTTTCTCGAAAAGATGTTAAAGAAAATCGAGATCAATGAAGAGATCGGCGCGTAAAGGAAAAGAAAGAAGGTCAGACTTGCGTAAATCGAGATATTCTCCATCCCAAAAGCTGCAAAAAGCTGCTCATTCCCAAGGAAAAGGGATAAGATAAAAAACATTAGCCCGCTTTGCAAGAGTGATGTGCCCATCATCTTTAAGATATGCTTTCGTTTGAAATGCCCCATTTCATGTGCCAGAACTACCACCACTTCATCATCTTCCAATTTTTCCAGCAAGGTATCGAAAAAGATAATCCTGCGGAAACGCCCGAAACCGGTAAAAAAGGCATTTAGGCGGGTTGAACGTTTTGAGCCATCCATCGTATAGATCCCCTCCAGCGAAAAATCTTGTTCTTGAGCATAGGCGATGATCTTTTCCTTCAATTCCCCATCTTCCAGTGGTGTAAATTTGTTGAACAAAGGCATGATGAGCACCGGTGCCAAAAATTGCATCACAAAGGTGAATAAGCTCAGGCCGATCCAACTATATAACCAAGCAAACTCCCCTGTAGATTCGAAAAACCAAAGGAGCATCGCCAGTAAAGGTGCCCCCAGCAAAACAGAAAGCAGCGTGCCCTTTATCAGGTCCAGGATAAAGATCTTCAGAGTTGTTCTATTAAAGCCAAAACGCTCTTCGATCACAAAGGTGAAATAGACAGAAAAAGGTAGCGAAAACAACGAGGAAAGCACAAAGAGAATCCCTGTGAAGATCAGGCCAGTAACAATGCTTCCCTGCCCAAGCCTGCGAGCGACCATATCTACTGTGCTAAAGCCACCCACCAAAATAAAGCCAATCGTCACGATCAAGCTCAGGCTGGATCTCGCCTGTCCAAAACGTGTCTGTACCCGCGTATAACGTTGGGAACTCGCGTATTTTTCCTCGTCATATACATCACGAAAGGTGTTCGGCAAAACAGGGTTCAGCGAGCGAAGCTCCAACACATCGACAACCAAGTCCAACAGATATTGGAGGATTAAAACAGTCAAGATAAAGAAGAGAAAGGGGTTCATCATATTTGCGAGATTATACAATAGAATGTGCCATCAATTTTTATCCCTGCCGCAGGAATCTGAAACAACAAGCAGCTTTTTGCTTTGCAACGGTATTTCAATGAATTGCCTCTTGACTTTTTAGAACAATTGTTCTATATTCTATCTACCCCAGCTTTACCCTTCCACATGGTGTTCTTATAAGGAGGCAGCCATGAATAAATCTTCAACTCGACCATTTTCAGTTCTTTCAAGTAGCAATCTCCAGCGCGGGCAGCTTTTTGGCTTTATTCTGCTCGGAGCCTTGCTTTCTTTTGAAATCTTCAATTTTGGCTCAACAGACTTTGCTCTGCGAGATCTCTTGGGCGAACTGCGTTTTCTCGGCGTGCGTTGGGCGACCATCTTGGCGTTGGCTTTTTGCGGAATCGATTTTGCCGGTGTTGCCCGTCTTTTCACCCCCGAACAAGGGAATCAAGAACCAGCCGAAGTTTGGTATCTCTTTGGCGCCTGGCTCCTTGCCGCGGCGATGAATGCGATGCTTACCTGGTGGGGCGTCTCTGTTGCGATGGTTAAGAATCCCGCCATTGGCAGTGCTGTAGTTTCACAGGCCACACTTGTTAAAGGCGTTCCCATTTTCGTTGCTGCTATGGTTTGGCTAACGCGTGTTCTGATTATTGGTGCGTTCTCAATTGCGGGAGAGCGCATTTTCTCTATGGCAGATAAACCTTTTGCCAAAAAAACTTATAAAAAGACCAAGCGCCGCCCTGTTGTGACCACCAAACGTCGCCCTGCAACCCAAAGCTTTAGACCCGCCCCAAAACAGCAAACGGCCTTCTCCGCATCACCCTCCCAGCGTTCTGAAACACCTAGTTCTCGTAGTGAACCGACTTATCATCCTGTAGGAATGACAGCTCAATCAAGTGATGATAATCAACCCCCGTGGCGATAAAAGAAAAAGATTTACAAAGCCTGACAGGTCTTCATGAGGCAAACTCCCGATAAAACGCATTTCCTCTCCTACGTTTTATAAAACCTTGTGAAGCCTGTCAGTTTTGTCAGCAAATTTTATCCAATCGAAAAGACCTCTTCCGTCAAATGGAACGAGGTCTTTTTAGTTGGTATATTCTTTTATTTAGCCTATGGTACTCTCTCCATCGCTGAGGAGATAAAAGCTTCGAGGAGTTGCTTCGCTGCGATCGTAAATGAAGTCAGTGACGATATAGCCTGCGCTGAATACATCTTCGAAAACTTCGCGAGTGAAGAATCGCCAGTCTTTTGCCAGGGGAAGGTCAACTGATCGGAGTTTTTGGAAATCGTTAGGGATCTGGAGGAGAAGGAGTTTACTCTTCGGGGGAGAATAATGTTTGGGAGCAAGTAGCAAGCCTAAATCCATGTTTATTTCGGGGGTGTAGAGCATTTGCGCATCGGCTTCTTGATAATTTTCTAATCCCAATGCGACCTGATTCTCTATATCCAATCGTTGAGAAACACGCGGTGTATTGAGCCACCAATCGACCTGAAAACGGTCGGAGGCAACGCCTGCGTTGAGGCCATCGACCATCTCGCCATATTCGTCGCGTTTATAGGTATTACAGACTGCGCCGAGTCGGGCAATATTGAGATAGGCGTTGGGACTGAGGAGGGGGTCGTAAGTCCAAGTGATGAGATCAAGCCCCTGCTGGCGCACCATTTGCCATTGGGCCTGTTTGAGCGCAAAACCGATATTTTTGCCGCGATGTGCCGGATGAACACCCAATTGATGCGAGCTATGTTTGATTTTTAATCCCTCTGGGGTGTGATCTAAGCCAGGAAAACCATAAGCGAAGGCGATCATTTTATCGTCTTCAAATGCGCCAATGGCAAGGCCACCATTATGAACGAAAGCGGTGAGCATGTGGGTGGGGACAACATCTGCTGCGCCGCCATGCCAAATTTCATCGGCCAATTTTTCAATGGGAGATAGCTCGTCGGCGCTTTCGAGGATACGGATTTGATAAGAAGGTTTTATAGACATAGGAAGAGATTATTTTTTGCTTAGTTTTGCGCGCAATTTAGCAAACCAGCCTTCCCTGTTTAGATAATTTAGCCTGTAGGTGAAGCGGGCGGGCATTAAGCCAAAAATGCGCGGTAAAGAATCTGTTTCGCAGGTGCGATCTGTGGCGAGATAGTCGAGGAAAAAGCCGGAAATAGGGAAATTTGGAAATGCAGCCTTAAGCGTAAGATTGGTCACGCGCAGGATCGGCGTTGATGCAGACAGGATGAGTTTTCTTCGATTGCTTGCTGCCAGGACAATTTCAAATATTTGGCGCAGCGTAAAATATTCGCTTCCGCCAATTGTGTGTGTTTGATTTACGAGCTCGGGATTTTCCAAGGACCAAAGCAGACAAGTGACCAGATCTTCTACCCAAAGCGGTTGTAGATAAGTTTCGCCTTTATTGGGTAAAAAAATGATCCCCGGAGAAATTTGCGCTAAACGAGAGATCGTTGTCGTGAAATTATCTTCGGGTCCAAAAACAATGGATGAGCGGAGGATGGTATGAGGAATATCTCCGTTACGGATATGGTCTTCAGCAAGTCCCTTGGCTCTTAACACAGGGAATGCGGAGGATTTATCAGCATCGAGGTGGCTGAGATAGATGATTTGTTGGACGCTTGCTCCCGCTGCGGCTTGGACGAGCGTTTTTGTCCCCTCGACATCCGTCTCAAAGAGTTGGGCACTACTCTCTCCGCCTGCAAGGTGATAGATATAATCTACGCCACGCAGGGCAGCACGCAGACCACGCAAATCATTTAGGCTGACCACTGCAACTTCGACAGGGACGCCCTGCGGTAATCGTGGGCTATGAGGAGAAGGACGAATAAGGGTGCGGACTTCGTGACCAGCTTCAACGAGTTGGCGTACCAATGCCCGCCCGATAAAACCTGTACCGCCTGTGACAAGGATCATGGCGAGATTATACCCCGCTACATAAATAACTGATTTAAGTCAGGTGTTCAGCCCCCCTGCCCCTCGCTTCGCTGGGGCGTCCCCCCAAATGCTTTGCATTTATGGGGACAAAGTAAAAAAGGGACTTTCAGAAAATATACGGCTATCTTTTTCTCCCTTAAATTCCACGCTTTTGGAATTTGGGGGAGATGTCCGTAGGACAGAGGGGGCGCAGAGACAGCGGATGCTAAAAGCTAATAAAAGAAAATCTCCCCGGCATTTCATATTTGGAATGCTAGGGAGAGTGAGAATGGGAGTTATTGGAAACTACTCTTCATCGGGCAAACCGCTGGGTTGCTCAAAGTAAATCACTTCGCCATGTACGTTGATGACGATCTTAAATCCCATCATGCCCATATAGCTGCGCCCTTCGGTCGGGATACCGCTTTCGAGAATTTTTTCAAATTGCTCGTCGATATTTTCGAGCTGTTTCTGGATCATTGCACGCGAGAAAATATCATCTTGTCCGAGCATTTTAGCTGTTTCTTCGCCTAAGATATCTTCGTGACCTTCGATTTGCTCGCGCATTTTATCCAAGATTTGACGATCAATCTGTTCTGCAGGGATATGACGTCGAAAGCCGTTATCGTCCACGACATAGCAGGGTTCAGAGCCAACCATTGCGCTTTCTACCGCGCGGTCAGACTCGTCGACAACGAGACCGGCGAAGAGGGGTTCTTTCGTCATTTTAGTTCTGTCGCCCTTCGATAGCAGCGAGCAAAATTCCAGCAGCAATGCCAAGACGGCGATCAAGCTGGTTAGCGGTATCCATGCTGAAATCAATATCAAGTTCGTAGCGAAAGAGGTTGAAACGTTGTTTCAGGTCGGCTACGCGACTTTGTCCAAAGGTGATGTCGTAGTTTTGGGGGACGAGATTTGCCAAAAAGCGGCGGATCAGAGCTAGCCCCATACTATCTTCAAAGAGGGTGCCCATCACTTGCCCGGCAGGGTTGAGCACTTCCCATTCATCACGGAGCATAGATTGTAGACCCTTGCGGCGGAGTGTACCGACATGCTCGTTTGTAGTCGCATCTACTACGTCGTAGGCAGCGGAAAAGTCTACGATTTGGCGGGCTTTGATGGTGAGGATTTCCTGGCCTTTGCCTTCATCGGCATATACGCGAATATCCTCGCGGAGTTTGAACATTTTTTGTTCGCTGAATAAAACCAATCTACCGTTAGGATCATAAAAACGGAATTTGCCTGTGAGTGCAAGGGCTTGTCGTTTGAGCAGGTATTTATTGTGCATAAAAGCTGAGTACATGATCTTACTCCTTAGTTAGGGGATAAAAATGTATTGGTAAAAGAGAGATTTTTATGATTTATTTCTATTATCAACAACCTCTACTCGCGTGCCTTCACCGGGGAGATGGAGGTAATCCTCTCCTGGCGGGACATAGGGATTTGACCACAAATAGATAAATTTTGCCACATTATCGGGCGTGTTAATGCAGCCATGACTGCGCGGATCGCCGAAATCGTTATGCCAATAGGCACCGTGAAAAGCATCGCCGTTGCCTGTAAAGAAAGATACCCAAGGGACACCAGGGAGGTCGTAATTTGCAGCATCGCCAGCACCATCGGTCATGTGAACAGAGGGAGCTTTATGATAGGTGCTAAAGGTGCCAGCAGGCGTGGGTGTGCCGCCCCATCCGCTCGCGACAAGGGATGTTGCCACAGGCACATCGCCCTCGTAAGCCACCATTGTTTGGGTAGCGATATCAACGTAGATATGTTTTTCTTCAGGCGCCACGTTCGGGGAAATAGGGGCAAGCTCCTCGTCAGGGACGATCCGCAGACAATAACTGGGTACAAAGAAATGATCTTTTGTCAGATTATCAAAAATGCGATACCAGTATGTTCCATCATCCGGCAGCTGGACAATTTGATCGACCCAGTATGTTGTTCCGTAATAATAGCGGCGTTTGGGCTTGAAGTAATACCCCGCACCCAAACGGATCGGCATAAATGGGACGGTCATTTCTGCCAGCACACCTTCAGCTGGGATATCGAGAACGGGGAGATTATAGGATGTGAATACCGGCTGGAGATATGCCGAGTGAGCAAAACCCTCATCCCCGATGCGGTACCAAACGTGATTATAGGCGTGCTCGTCTTCGATATGCAGCGTCTCGCTAATGGGCAGGATCACGTCCCGACCATAAAGATTGAGCACTTTACCGCTAAAGGAAGGTTTGTCGTAAATGGTGAGACTGCTCCAGGTTGTGCGCCCTTGCTGCTGGAGAGGAGGAGGACCGGCGTGGACTTTGTTAAGACCTAATTCTGACATCAACAAGCCCAGCGTGCCTGCCGCGCTGAATTTCAGGAAATCTCTACGAGTAAAAGTGGATGGTAAGTTTTTCATTTTTTTTGTAAGTCACGTTTTTAACGTGACTTTTTTAGTATTTGGTTTGTCACGCTACATGAAAGTTAAGAAAACAAATCGGTAATCCCCTGCCCCCCTTAGTCCCCCCCATTTTGAAAAGCAAAAATGGGGGGAGATCTTCTGCCCCTCCCCTAAATTCTGTTTTTAGAATTTGGGGGAGGCTGGGAGGGGGTGCTTTTGGCATGATTTTTATTACCGAAACAATTATTTAATCTTCATCAAGCGTGACCTACTCTTCTTCCTTTATAAAAAAATCATCTTGTCTGTTGCGAATGCTGCGCACGAAAAGGTTGACGAGAAATATGATGATGGAGGCTGTCCCTGCCAAGATCAGGCTACTGGGAAAATGCGCCATTGTAAGGCCGATATATAAACTGGCAATAATAGTAAAGACAATAGAAAGCCGCCACGACCACTTGGGAATATTTCTGCCAAAATAGATGTGGTGAACGGATAAGGCAATGAGAAAGATAAATGTAAGTGTGATTTTGTTAAGTTCTGCTTCGGTCATAAAAAGGGTGTCCTGTTGTTTCCTAAACTCGAAAGGTTTTCATCGGAAAGCTTTCGAGTTTCATAATCTACTCAATAATCTCTACATGCGTTCCTGTGTAGCCGTAAACAAATTCTTTATCTGGCTTCACCACAGGGGCTGTCCAGCGGTAGAGCCATTTTGCGGCGTGGGGCGCAAGGTTGATACAGCCATGACTGCGCGGATGTCCAAAGTCATTATGCCAGTAAGTGCCGTGAAAGGAAATCCCACTTTCGGTAATATAGAGCACCCAGGGAACGCCGGGGAGATCGTATCCGCTATTGGCGAGGTTTCCGGCAGCCATATGTCGGCTGGGACGTTTGTAATAAGTTTTGAAGATGCCTTGCGGCGTGAAGAACTTTCCATCTGCAACGCGAGCACCTGTGGCAGCGCGCGCCGCAAAAATGGGATGAGTGCCTTCATAAGCCACAACGATCTGTTGTCTTAGACGCACTTCTATCGATTTTTTATACTCAGGAACTTCGGGGGAGATGGGCGCAAGCTCTGAAGAGGGGATAATCCGTAAATGGGAAGCAAGAACATAATATTTTTTATCGTTCCATTTATCGTCACGAAGCAGATACCAGACTTTTTGAGTGTCTTCATCCACAATTGTTTCAACAACCCAATGTGTGGTTTCGTAATAAAGTCTGTAAACAAGCTCCGCATCTTCTTTTGGCTCGCTGCGCGCATCGGTATAGGGAACGCTTACTTCGACGAGGCTTCCTTCTTTTGGATGTGCGTGAACGGGGTTATTTAGACGGGTTAGAACGGGTTGAATATCGCCAGAGTAGGCGTAGCCATCTTCTCCCATTTTATACCAGATGCGATTATGCGCCTTTTCATCATCACTGAAGGCGATTCCCGTGATAGGGAGAACGATGTCTTGCCAGGCTTCTTTTGTGGGGGCTGAGTTGGGGCTGGGTTTCTCGAAGAGCTGGATATTTGTCTCCGCGACTCTTCCCTCCTGATCCGGTAGCAAGCCAGATGCCGCATGCGCTTTCGTTGATCCTGTTGGGAGAAAAGCCGTGGCAAAGCCTAGCCCTGCCAGCTTAAGAAAATCGCGTCGGGAGAGAAAATCCGAGAAAGGGGTCATTTTTTTGAGAAAACAAAGTCAGAAGACCTTGGATATTAGTAATGGATCTTTACCATGGTACCGACTGGCGAGAAATTATATAGCCATTCTGCCTGATCGGTACGCAAATTGATACATCCGTGAGACATGGGTGTGCCAAAATTATTATGCCAATAAGTGCCGTGAAAACCGTAGCCCTTATAAAAATACATCACATAGGGCACGTTAGTCAGGTAGTAATCAGCACCTGCCATTGTGGTTGAAGGATATTTAACATAAATATAGTAAGTGCCTGTCACGGTCGGCGTTTGCCACGTGCCAGTTGAAACGATAAAAGAATTGATAAGCGTTTGGCCAGCATAAGCATAAACGCGCTGCTGGGTGAGATTAACATCGATCCAATGCTTGCCACCACTTACAGGAGGCGCCGTTGTAGGGGCGGGTTTCGGCGTATTGGTTGGCAAAAAGGTATTTGTCGGGAGCGGGGTATTCGTGATCGTCGGCGTAAGCGTTGGCGTTGGAGTATAGGTGGGTGTTGGCGTAAAAGTATAGGTTGGCGTGGGGGTAAATGTAGGCGTTGGCGTAAATGTTGGGGTAGGGGTATAGGTTGCGGTCGGAGAAGGCGTATAGGTCGGTTTTGCGATCATCGCCTCGCCCCAATGTTGCTCTGTCACGGCTAAAGTTTCTGTCGGCGCATCACCAAAAAGAGCCATCGCAGGGGAGGTGTTAAAAGCTAAAAAGGAAACACCGACAATACAAAGGAGTAAAAATCCACCAAGGAGGAAAATGGGAAGTCTGTTTTTCTTTTTCTGCGGAATGGATTGCCGCGCTACGCTCTTGCCCTTAGCTTGACTCCCTTGTGGAGACAATCTCCGCTCCGCCCACGCCATCCCCTTTTTAGCACGCTGGCTATTGGGATTGATCTGTAAAGCCCGCCGCAGATATTTAATACTCGTCTCAGGTCTGGAGACAGCCGCAAGAATAAGCCAGGAATCTTCAATTTCTGGCATTGTTTTTGCAGCACGTTTTGCCCAAGAGTAAGCAGCTTTTTTATTACCAGCTTTTAGGGCTGCTCTTGCTTGTTGCAAAGCTTCCTTTGCCTGATTTTCCCGTTCGTTTTCCATTACCATCTTATATCCACCGGTGTGCCTATATCGACCCAATTATAAAGTAATTGTGCTTCATAAGAACCGAGCACCACACATCCATAGGAGATGGGTGTTCCCAAATAACCTGCCCAGAGCGTTGCACCATTCGACATGATCGGTAAAGCATGAATGCCATTTTGCATCGTTCCTGCCCAATAAATGCCGAGCCAGCTTGGCATCCAGATATCCCATGTTGCACCGTATGCACTGGGAATTTTGTTCAGCACAGAAAAACTTCCCGTTGCGGTGGCGCTATTCATCCCTGTAGAAGCAACAAAGCTATAAACCAGCGTATCTCCCTGATAAGCGTAAAGATGCTGATCGGAGATATCCACAAGCACATATTTTTGCCCCCAGACCACATTATCTTCTTGCGACGACGCAGGAACAGCCGTATTTGCCGGACGTGCCGTTTTCGTAGGAACAGGTGTGTTGGTCGGGGTAAAAGTAGGCGTTGGCGTTAATGTAGGGGTAGGCGTTGATGTTGCGGTTGGAGTATAAGTCGGTTTTGCAATATCCGCTTCGCCCCAATAACTAAAAGTTGCTGTGGGCGTTGCCTGCATTGCTGCCGCAAAGGAAGAAATGCGCGGCATGGATGCCCAAACCAAAGATACGAGAATGACCGTCACCAACAAAGCCGGCATGGATTGCCGCCATCGTTGCGTTTTTTTTCTCGACTGAAGAGCTATATTCGGCTGCGTGTCTCGGACGGATTTAACAACTTTCCTGACAGGCTGAGTTTCCTCAGCTTCGATAGCGTGAATTTGAAGGATGCCACCATGCACATTCTTACTTGGAGGAATTACTTTCTCTTTTATGACAGGTATTGGCTGCGTTATTTCTACCTGTGCTTCGAGCCGTTTATTTGCCCACACGATCCCCTTTTTAGCTCGCTTGCTCTGTGGATTAATAACCAATGCCCGCTCTAGATAATGGAGACTCAATTGCGGGCGCGATGTTGCCGCTAGAAGCAGCCAGGGTTCTTCGAGTTTTGGTGCAAGCGAGGCAGCTTTTTCCGCCCAACGACGCGCAGAATCTTTATCTCCCTTACGCAGGGCAGCGCGTGAACGTCGGGTGGCTTCTTTTGCCGCTTGCAGATTTGTGGTCATGGCGATTGGGTGGCTATTACCGGCAGCGTAGAAACAGGCGTAGGCTTAACGCTTTCATTATTCACAAAACATTCAATGCCTTGCACGATCCCCTCTGCGATCACTTCAGGGTGTTGGGTCAAAATATCGCGGTCAAGATTCATAAATCCCGTTTCGATAATTGCCGCAATAGTCGAATCGTTGATCTCTGAAAAGGCGTGATACTCTCGCATATCGGTTGTGATACTGCCAGAGTGGAAGGGCAAGTTCGTGACACGTCCGTATCGGTCACGCAAACATCCTGTTAAGCGGGCAGCGCGGTTATAGTCGCGCGTATCCATCGCGGCAGAAAGCTTAAATCCAGTTGCGTTTTCATCTACATAGGCGCAAGAATCATTATGGATAGATACCAGCACAACCGCACTATAGCCATCCAGACGTGTGTCGAATTCTTGCAGTAGATCTACCTGAAAACCACTTTGCGTTAATTTTTGCTGAACAATGGTAGCGATCCTTAGGTTTAATTCTGCTTCAGTGAGGGTTACTTCCCCGTTCCCATCGAGACAAACCGCGCCAGCATCATAACCCCAATGCCCTGAAACGATCCCTATATGCAATTGTGGATAAGCCGCATCAGCGGTCGGATTTGCTTCAGGCTGGCTGGTCAGAATAAGGGTCATCTTCTCAGAAAGATTACCAGAAAAAAGCCCTGCCGGGGTCCAGGCGGTAAAGAGAGTTGCCAACAAAAATGCAGCCCCCAGAACCACAGGCAAAACGCGCGGTGTCGCATCCCTTCTTTCTTTCAGATTCCCTTCGCGGTTACTTTCTGCGCTCAAAAATACCTCTCCTGAATAAAAAAACACCTAAAACTGTATCTTCAATAGTACCTTATTTTCTAAAAAACTAGCAAGGAAAGATTTCGGACAAAAAAAGTAGGAATTCAGCTTGACGCTCCCTATCTGTACAAGTATGATGAAGAAAAACACAGGAGAAAAAAATGACCATCACCCCCGAAGACCTCCGCAAAGCCATGAGAAACTGGGCAAGCGGAATAGCCATCGTTACCGCATCTCATAATGGAGAAAGGCACGGCATGACCGTTAGCTCCTTCACCTCCCTTTCGCTTGATCCGCCACTCATTTCTGTTTCCCTTTACAAAACCAGCCGCACACATGCACTCGTTAGCGTTGCCGGAAATTTTGGCGTGACCATCCTTGCTGCCGATCAGGAAGAAATCTCAAACCGATTTGCTGGCCGTATCCCCGACACCGAAGATCGCCTTGCAGACCTCGATACTGAAACACTCTCCAGCAGCGCCCCTTTCATTTCTGGCGGTCTCACATTCTTCGATTGCCGCGTCACACAAGAAATCGCCTGTGGCACCAATACCCTCTTCATCGCCGAGATAGTAGACGCCCGCTCTCAAGAAGATGGCGAACCCTTGCTCTACTTCAATCAAAATTATCAAAAATTGGGATAGGAGCTTGGCTCCTTCCCCTATTTTCCGCTTTTAAAAATGGGGGATGGGGCGGGATAAAAAACCGTTTCGCCCCTGACCCTCAACTGGATTCCCTTATGGATACAGACTCTCTCACCTCTACAGAAAAAGAAAAGCTACTAAAACTCGCTCGCCGCAGCCTCAAAGCAAAACTGCGTGGAGAGAAACTCCCTCCGTTAAATGCAGAAACACCTCTCCTCCAAGCAGATTCAGCAACCTTCGTCACCCTCAGCAAAAAGGGACGCTTGCGCGGCTGCATCGGCACCCTCGAAGCCTACCGCCCCCTCGCCGAAGATGTGCAGGAACACGCTATCGCCGCTGCCCTGAACGACCCACGTTTTCCTCCCCTAAAATCGGATGAATTAGAAGAAATTGAGATCGAGATTTCTCGCCTAACCGCCCCGACACCTCTGGATTACGAAAACGCCGATGATCTTCTCGCTAAACTTTGTCCTGGCATAGATGGCGTTATCCTGAAAGACGGATTTAAACGAGCGACCTATCTCCCCCAAGTCTGGGATCAACTCCCCAACGCAGAAGACTTTTTAGATTCCCTTTGTCAAAAAATGGGGCTACCAGAAGATACCTGGCGTTTCAAAAAACTGACTGTCCTGATCTATCAGGTCGAAGAATTTCACGAGTAGAAAAGAAAAATGATATTCCTTACTCTCCCCTAAATGCGAAGCATTTGGGGGAGATATCCTGAAGGGTACTTTGTTCGACAGGGCAGAGGGGGGGAACAATGATAAAAAACTCAAAATTAAAACACCGAAATTGTGGCGTTTTTCAGCAGGGAGTCTCCAAGGCCATTGTGGTACAGCTTGCGTCTATTCTTGTGGAAGGAGATATGCAAATAGCTGAGTGCTATCTTCAAAATAAACAAATATTAGTTGATTGCTTGCATCAACGGCCACATGGTATCCAAGCTCCCAAGCCGTACCCTCTTCTGTATAGTGGCGCAGAATTGGCGCAGGATCAAACTGAATAATTTCAGTTTTGTCACCACTTAAAGGATCGAATTTTACTAACTTCCCATCCAGAGTTAGTAAATAAGCTCCAAATGAATTTGCTGTTATTCTACTAATGGAAGGTATATTTACACTCCAAAGTCGTGTGTCAGTAAGATTGTCAATTGCTGTAAGTTCCGTTTCGCTATCAGGGAATTTGAATTGTTTTTGGAAGTACATGATGTTTCCCTCAAGCACAAAATTCATTTGATGGTCACTCCAGATAGGCACATTATCGTTTGGATAACTGATTGATTGGAGTATTTTGCCACTTTCTATTTCCAGAAGGAAGTGGTTTGCGCTAACAGTATCAACATAAAGTATGTTGTCTCGGACAAGAAGTTTAGTCACACTTCGCGTAAGGGGTAAGTTTGTTGTCCACACAATGCTCCCATCATCAAGATTGAGAGCATCAACCTTGCCTACGCCACCAACAAATATCAGAGAAGCTGATGTAGCTAAGCAATTCTCATCGCCAGTGCCATATTGCCAAATCTTGGTTCCTGTACTCTTGTCAAGGGCATTCACATGAAATGGTTCATTCTCGGGCGAATCAGTCCCAATATAAATTAGCTTATCTTGTGCTACGACTAATTGATGTTGATTATTAAGTTCAATATAAATACCTTGATGTTCCCATAATTCAGGAATTGGTGACTGACGACTTTCCACTATGGGTGTCCAATCAAAAGTTTGCTTATCTGGCAAAGAGATCATAAAAAATGCTCCTAAGAAAATCACTAACAGGATTAGGGATGCAAGATTTGAGACCAACTTATTTTGTTTCATCAGGTCTCCTCGTTTGAGTTAGCGTGTACTTCATCATGAATTCGCGAATATTTCAGCTCCAGTTCTCTACTTACTACCTTTTATTATATTCGCTGGTAGCAATCTCCAAGGCTGCCTGTGATTTATTTCTCAGCCAACAACACCGCTTCCCCCTCGATCACCACCACATCATCCTGATTTTTACAAACCGTCTCCAATGTGATAATAGGCTTATCCTCGCGCACCTTGATCACAGTCACTGTTGCTGTCACAGTATCCCCAATAAAAACCGGCGCACGGAAGCTAATACTCTGGCCAAGATAAATACTCCCCTCGCCGGGCAACTCTGTTCCCAAAATAGCAGAGATCAAACTCGTTGCTAACATACCATGCACAAGCCTTTTCTTAAATTGTGTCTGTGCTGCATACTCATCATCTAAATGAACGGGGTTCTTATCGCCTGAAATTTCGGCAAATTTGCGCACATCTTCATCGCTAAAGCTTTTGGTTATGGAAGCACTATCGCCAACTTTTATCATTATTTTCTCCTTAATTTCTTATCAGCCAATTATGGCAGTCTTTTATCAAGCTGTCTATCGCTCTTTGCTAATTCGCCCGCACCTGATAGAATCCCCCAGCTATTATGCAAAAGAATCATGCTATAAAAAATTACGAAAAGAGACCCGCTCTTATGATCTACAACTTTAGCCTTTTCTGGCGTATGACTTATCGCTCCTTTGTTAAGACCGCCAATACACCAGGACGCCTGACCAAAAAACGCCTTATTTTCCTCGCTCTTTTTTATATTGTCTGGATCCCAGTCACCATCTTTACCTGGATCTGCCTTGGGCTGGATGAAATATTTTTCCCCGCTTATAAAAAACACCCCGTCGAAAAACCGCTCTTTATTCTCAGCAATTATCGCAGCGGCTCTACTTTCCTTCACCGCTTGCTTTCCCATGACCAAAGAAATTTCACCAGTATGCGTACTTGGGATATCTACATCGCCCCCACCGTCACCCAACGCAAAATTGTTGAATTGCTCAAGAAAATAGATAGTCTTATCGGAAGCCCCATCTATAAAGTCATTAAAAAAATTGACCAGATCGGATTACAAAGAGTGGATATTCACCCCATTTCCTTCTTTGAACCGGAAGAAGATGAAAATATCCTCCTGCATAATTGGTCAAGTTTTATGGTCGTCTATCTTTTTCCCTTCTTGGGATCATTGCCCCCGTATCAATATTTTGACCGAGACTTGCCTACTGACGAAAAGAACAGGATCATGGCATTTTACAAGTCGATGCTCCAGCGCCACTTATACGCGACCGGTGCCCCCTATTTTGTCTCCAAAAACCCATCTTTTAGCGCAAAAATATCCACCCTTAAGGAATTCTTCCCCGATGCACGGATCATCTATCTAGCCCGCAACCCGCTGGATATGCTCCCTTCTACCGTGTCCTGGCTCAACTACGCTTGGAACGTCTTCAGCGAACCCGCCGAAAAATATATCTACCAGGATGAGATTTGCGAATTCTCTCAGCACTGGTATCGTTACCCGCTCAGCTACTTGGATAAAAACCCCTCAGCCAATCATCTTATTCTTAATTATGATGACCTCATCGCTCACCCAAAAAGAATCATCCGAGATTTCTACACCCAGTTTGGCTATAAACATAAACGCAACCTCGATGATGCCTTTACTGAAGGGATCAAAGCAACTGAAGCCCGTCGGAGCGAACACGATTACTCTTATAAAGAAATGGGCTATACCCGCGAAGGGATTGTCAATACCTTCTCTGACATCTTCGAGCGATTTGGCTTCGACAAACGAGAACCAGAATCTGTTGAGATCGAGCCGATCCTCGAAGCTGCGGATTAATGATATAGCTTTACTAGCGAATATAGTTGGGGATACGGAAGCAAGTCAAAATCAAGGGCGAGACCTATTCTCCATTCTCTCCACTTGCCCATAGCGGATGTCCCTCTGCATCTCGAATCTGGGCAAGGGTTCCATTATCCAGATTTCTGAGATGGACAACTTCAAATTCCCCTTCGTTCTCATAAAAGCCTGTCAAAAGCAGCAGGTCTCCCAATTGGGCTTGTAGCCCTTGGTCTTGGGCAAAACGCCATGGACGAGGGTTTAAGGAGATCGTCGATTCATTTTCGAGCATTAGCGTTGCCCCACGATTGCTGAGCGCGCTAATTTTAGCAGTTAGGATTTCCCAAGTTTTCTCGCTTGCATGAGTGTCCTGAGCATTTTCAGAGGGAGTTGGGGTTTTGGAAACCGATCCAAGCATTTCTTGTGTTGAATTACTATCAGTATTTTTCCCATTTTCTGTCTGTATTGATGTTGTGCGGTTGATCGCAGCCCAAATAAGCGCACTAACAAAAATGAGATAGAGGGTCAAGAAGGCAATTCTTTTTAGCATATTGCGCTCCTTATGAGGGTTTGGTGGACTCTTTTTTAGGCAGGGATGCTGATGCTTGAGCAATGCTCAAAAAGATTTTTTTCGTCACTTTCGTTATCCATTTCCAATGAATATCAAGATGCAAAACTGCTACTGCGATCATGACAACCCCAGACCAAGTGTGGATTAAATCCCAGGTTGCCAAAGAGAATAGCCATCTTGGGTCTGCAAGGGGGGAGCTATGAGAAGCTCCCGGAATTAGCAAAAAGTAAAGACCGCTAATCGTTATGATCAATCCGCTCAAGCCGAGTAGACTATTAATTGCCAAATTCAGTAGTTCACGATTTCGGGTAAAATATTGGTCGGAATAGACATAACGA
>JABGQT010000044.1:6914-16998 GCA_018648685.1 Anaerolineae bacterium | reverse complement strand
CGGGTAGTGTGAGCAGTTTTGGGGTGACTGCCCACCGAATAAAAACCTACGCAGACCCCAAAGTCTGCTCTACACGTGGTTAGGTGTCTCTTGGTTTCCAAAAATGCACTTTACTTGAAATCAAGCACGGACAGTCAAGCTGGTATGTTTCCTCGTCAAAATAAAACTTTGGCGGCTGGTTTGGTTCTGATGATTGCCAAAACTCGGCGGCTATATGCTCTATTGGCTGACCGAACTCCCAAGCGAGAACTTCAACACGCTGGAAAATTTCAGGTAATTTCTTGCTAACACTTATCCAAGTCATAAAATTGACACCTAACCATTCTATATCGTGCATTGCTTTAGCATATAGGCGCATTTTTTCTGAAAAAATACGACGCAATGGATCTGTGCTCTTATCCAAAATATCACAAGCATCTTCCATTTTGGAAAACAAGTAATCATAGCTACCACCACTCATTTTATATCTCCATTACTATATTTGATTTGAAAATCTTCTGCCGACATCTTCCCGATCTTCATCAGGAACTCATCCAAACGCCGCTGCCCCAGCCGCTCTGAAAGCCAGGCGAAAGTTTTCGCCTGAATATCCCACAAACAAATCTCACCGCACAGATCACAACGGACTGGCATCCAGCCGATCACGGGACCGAGCACATCCACTTCTTCAGGCATGTCCGCGCCATGGTCCACTCCGTTCCTGAAGAGCAGCAACTGCGGCACGCTGGCGCCGTTCCACTGAATCATGCCCAAAATATGCCCTGCCTTACACGTCCACAACTTTGCTGCCCTGCGCCCATTCCCGTTTTCTTGCTTCGCCATCGTAGCCTCCTAGCTCACTCGTAAATTCTGCCCCGAGATCGCCACAGCCCCGCGCGGCACCCACGCCGCCAAAACCAACATCACCCCCTTGATACTGACCCCTTCACTCGCCCCCTTTGGGATCTGCGAAACGAAAGCATATTCAGCTTGCTTGCCCGTCTCAAGCTCATACGCCACCGCCGCATCGACCACCGCCGCACTCACCCGCTCCCCCAGCGCGAGAGACCATAAATATGCCTCGTATTCATACTCACCAACACGCTCACGGTATAGCCCGCGCACGAACGAAATACCCATCACTCTCCCCCTAAATCCGCTTTTAGATTTGGGGGGATGCCTTTCAGGGCAGGGGGGCATATTCCCGCAGGATCCCAATAGATGATCTCAAAATCATCAAGCTCAACCAGAAACCTTTCAGGGTCTCCATAAGTACCACCAAAGAAATCGAAAAAATCAGCAACATTAGAAAAGCCATCTGCAATAGCCAGATCAATACTTTCTTTGGCCGTTAGCAATACAGGGCCACTATCAAGAATAAAATAGATCTCATATTGATTCGGCCAGATCACAACCGGCTGCACCCTTGTACAAGGCGTCTCTGCGATCTTCTCGCAAGCCTTCGTCCGCATCCCTGTATACAGATACAACATATCCCCAACCTTCGTCGGGTTCTTTCTTCGCCGCCGAATCGTATGCGGCTTTCTTCCACTCAAAATCATTGGAGCAAATTCTTTCTTGAAGTTATATGCTGGCATAATCTTTTCCTTTTTCTTGTTTTTCCTTCGTGCTCTTAGTGACCTTCGTGGTGAAAGCGCTTCACCACCCCCCTGCCCCGCACCTGCGTCCCCCTTAATCACGGTACACGCTGCGCACGTACGCACCCGATTACGCAGAATTATTAATTGTTGTTAAATATCCATTAGTCATTTTTAGCAACAATCTAAGGGGCTATTTCACCATACTAGACAAAATATCATCCATAGATTGCGCCGCTTTCTCTCCATCAGCTTCTGTTTTTGTCTGCAAACCGCCCCCAGACCGTAATACAGCGCATAAACTCTGAAACTTCTGACCAGTTGGCAGGCTTTTGTACCATTCGATCAGGTCATCGTCCTCGCCAGGGCGCAAAAGACCGTTGAAATACATTCGCTCAGATGGAATAGCCAGTTTTTTTCTTCCCATCGCCTTATCCTTTCCGCAAAAGCATCTTATATAAACCGCGGGAGATGGCAGAAACAGGATTATCTGGCACATATGCTTTCCCTCGGAAGTTTCTAACCAGATAATTCTTTAGCAAAACCGCCCCACCCCCAACCACGATCATCTTCTCAAAGCGCTGATGACTTTTGCCCCATCTATCCTCGATAAAACCATCCACATCGACTTCCCAAGTTGGCAAAGCGTTTTTCAATTCTTCTTTCAATTGTCCTCTACGCAGCTTCATATCCAGTTTGCCCTTGCTAAATCGATTAAGCGGGTCAACCAGCTCTAGCAAACGACGCACCCCAACCGTGGCCCCTCCGGTCAAATTCTCTGTATATTTGCTGTTTTCAACCACCATCGCCTCGCCCGTATTGAAGCCAATCGAGAGTACACCGGTCTCTTTCAGAAAAACACTTGCTCGATCAGCGATCAAAGCACCGTCCAGATCAACCGCATAGTCAAACATCGCGCCCAAGGCTTGTGGAGCAAGATGCACTTTCTCCACATCTAACATATAGATTTCCCCATCTGCATCCCATTCGTGATGCCCGATCATCCACTCACGTACCAGCTTCTGATACTCAAGAGCACGATCCCCCTGCATCATCTGCAAAGGCAATCCCACCATCAAAGCCAGCGGCTTATCAAAGAGACCATATTTTCTCTGATAAGTCGTCATCGCTCCATACCACAACGCCCGCATCTCAGGCGTGCCGGTCAGCCTGTTGAAATCAAGAGACTCAACTGGTCGTCCAAAATCATGAGCATTCGCCCCCACATAAAACTCGCCAAATTCTCCCTTCACGACTATCGGGCGCTTGCTGCGCTTCATCCCGCCTACAGAAGCATATATCCGCCCACCGCGCACCGTAGCCGCCTGCGAAAGGAACTGCAAACCACCATCAGCTCCCCACAACTTATTCGCGCCCATTCCCAAATCTTCACCTAAATAAATCAATTCTTTATTCATTTTTCACTCCATATTGTAGATATGCACTGCATTTTCAAAATGCGTTGCATATCGGGTCTAATTATTCCTGGAAGACCAAACATCATCCAGCATTTCAAAATCGCCATTCACGACCGCCTGCAAAACAAGCGTATTAATATCTTTAGGCTCTGCAAGCACATACTCACTATTAGACAGGCCAGGGTTCTCCTTCACCAAAACACCAGCCTTGACATACCCGGCCAGCACCTTTTCATGATTCGGGCGAGACATGCCATAAGCCCTCTTCATTGCCCGCTGTGAAATCGGTCTCCCATTCAAATACGCCTGCGCGATCTGCATCAAATAACGCCGCCCCTTCTCCGGCACACCGGTATCAGCCGAGCGCACAGAGCCATCCGGGTACTGAATTTTGATATACATCGTCGGACGCTTCCCATTCCCAACATCCGGGTTCTTATCCAAATTCACGCCAAAGAGATTCTCAAACCATGCCAGCTTGGACCATCTCCATAGCGAATACCCAAAATAAAGACCGCCAGAGAGCCATGCCCATATCGCAGCGTTGATCCACAGATCATCCCTCCAATCTTTCTTCAACCCAATCAAAAACGCCGCGCCAAAAACAACCACCATCACAGCAATAGATTGGAGCGATATAACCCAAACCCCCGCCTCTCGCTGAAGAAGATAACTCTTCTCCCCAGGCCTACCCGATGGCTGCGCCGGAACGCTCGCATCCTGAACTTGCTTTGCATTTATAAACGTCATCCTTGCACCTCCGCATCTAGTAGCACCCTGCCCGCATCTGGAATACCAATATCGCTCTGCCCCATCGCCTCCGCCACTTCACCGGTCTTTGAGAAAACTGCGGTCTTTTTCTGCGCATCTAAAGTCAAATTATGGATCAACGCCTGCCGATACACTTCCATCTTCTTATCGCTGGCGGGCTTTGTCACATCGATCATCCCGCTCTCACCCGTCAAAGTATCGTTCAGATAATATTTTGTCTCGCGCACATGCTGCAAACCGATCCGCCCCAAGAAACTATCAGCGGGGATTTTCGTCACATCGTCGAGCAGAAACTGCGGGCGCATCCCGTTTGCATCCAGTGGCATGATTCGGGCGCGAATCCAAGCCGCTGTCGCGTATGCTTTCGCTGTTTCCACCGTTCCATAAGAGAGAGACCAAGCCAAAGATAAAGCCACACCGATCAGCCCAAAATAGACAAAACCGGTCACGATCTGCCCGCCGATTTGCGCCACTGCTTCAATGCTCGCCCAATACGCCGCCTTTTCATCGCGCTTTATATCTACCCAGTTGGCATCCGCCTGTCGAATAGATCGCGTTAGCTTGGCATCGAGTGCCGCCTGGTCAGCTTCCATCCGCGTTTTATACGCATCAGCATCCGCCCGTGGATTATCCAACTCGCACCCCGCCAAAAAGAACATCATCAAAACTAGAAAAATCAACCTTCCCGAAGATTTTTTCATTTTTCGTTTACCTCATAAGATCAACAAATAGAAAACAGCCGCAACCACCAAACCACTCACAACTGCGCTCATATAAAAGTTAAATTTATTCATGCTGTCCTCCATAGAAGAAATCCAATAAACGCTTTGAGAATCGAAACGCCAATAAATTGACCCCCAAAAACCCACTGGAAGCCATAGCTATCCATAATCAAATAACCAAGTCCCAGAAACACAACCTCGATAGCGGAAAACAACATAAACTGTCTCGGCATAGAACCTTTTTCTTTTTTCTTGGGCTTTATTTTTCTAACTTTCTCAACGTATTTTTCACATCGTTTTCGATATGCGGCAACAGTTTCACCTTTCCTGCGTGAAGCTATAGTATTCATCAGGAAACCTCCCGTTCAGGCGACTTGACCCACCCACCCAGCACAGCCACATCGTAAACAGTCTCTGCGATCATCTCCCCATTCATCACATTGCACAAACCCCCATTCTCTTCCATTACATCTACCTGATCTCGCAAAATCAGATAATAATCAAACAACGCCAAAGCGCTCGCTGAGCCTGTCGAAGCGCACCCTCCCCCTAAATCTGCACTTAGATTTGGGGGGATGTCGCCGAATGGCGACAGGGGGGCAGACAGGGGCGCAGATAGGGGGGCAGACAGGGGCAACGCCAGCGCAGCACGCAGCCGCTTCTCCGTCAAAGCCACGACACTCTTCAGCATCGAAAGCTCAATCGGTGGGTCCCGCAACTCAAGCATCGCAGATGCCAAAGCAGGGAGTTCTTCCTCTGTATAACTCAAGGGGGATTTATTCATTCCAGTTCTCCTATTCAATTGTGTTAAAGCAAAGTCCCGCAACAGACCGATATTACCGGGAGAACTGGAATTCTTGCGGCGACACGGTTGATTCTGCTGCGGGACTTTACCCACGATATTCAATTGTAAACCACGAGTGCTGTTAAACACAACATGTCGCCTTCGTGGGGTGAAGAATTCCAGTTCTTGAGATTCATTATACATCGTCATCGCCTTTTTTGCAATTGGTACTTGTAGTCCCGTAGCCAAACTTTAGTTTCAAATAATCAATTCTTTCACTCGTCTGCTTCGGGAAAGCACTGCTCTCCAAAATCACAGCCCAACCATCGTTTGTGTTTCGCGTCATAACATCCAAACCTTCGCAAAGCTCACGAATCTCTTCTGGCATCAAATCAACGCCCATATACCTTAGGATCTGTGCAAGATCATCAAATAAAAGATGCTTCACCTGTCCGTAAGAATAGATACGCCCAACCCACAACAAGCCCCCAAAGCAGGTTAGCACCAGAAGAATGCCGTCCAAGACGGTCCGCTCTTTGCTATCGGGTGATGCCAAAGCGTCTCTTTCCTTTTGGTCTTGGCTTCCCGCACTTATCGCAAACAGTCTCATCATCAAAGTTGGGCTTAAAACGCTCGCATTCGCAAGTCAAATAACCAATAGCCCAAAAAGAATTCCATCGCTTTTTGTGTTTCAGAAACGTGGCGGGCATGAACACAAGGTCATCTTTCCTATTCTCGTCAGGAACAATAATCCCGTGTTCAGCTGCAAGATTCACAAAAACCCACCCATCAACAGAGAAAGTCTCCTGATTCTCTTTCAGCAAAGCGCTAATAAACTTTCGCATCTTTTCATATTCGACATTCTTCGTCATAAGTTCTCCATTTCGTTTTATATTGCCAAAAGTAGACAATTAGACAAGCAATTTCTGGTCAAAGTGGTCAATTGTGCACATAGGGATTTTCTCTATGTGCACAATTGATAAAGCGTAAAAAAGAAAATCCGCTAAGCACCCGTATGTGCACTATTCACCACTTTATGTATATATCGTCACTTATAAAAGTATGTTTATAAGAATTATTTGATAAAAAAAGCGCAAAAGTGACGATACAGGGCAAAGTGGTGAATAGTGACGATTTTTTAGCCCTTTTCGGGTGGGTAAAAATAAAATATTCGTATATATTTTTTTTAATCCCTATAGGGGGGTATAGTGCGTCACTATCACCACTATCGCCACTTCTAAAAAATAAAGTCATCCTGAACAATCTCAGGCTCACGCTCTTCACGCTGATATTGCGCTTCGCGGTGCAAACCAAAACGCAGCTTTCCGGCATCAATAATTTCGCGGTTCAAGACCAATGCCTTGCCCCGATTTGTTTTCCACACATCAAAACGGAAGACATCTCTCCCTACAGTGCCAATTGTTCTTGGCTTGATATTATCTTTCCCTTTACCGACGCCATCTTCGTTATCATTCTCGGCATCCATGATTACATTGGCAATTCGAGCAGCGTCTTTAAAGTGAAGAAGGCGCACATTTCCATGTTGTTTTGTTTCGCTATAACTCACATATTGAGCATACTCTTTCACCTTTTCGGCATATTCTCGGCTCGCTTCAGGCTCCAAATCCATCTCCACGTCTTTTGCAATATCCGCCGCCACAATTGCCCGCAAGATCAACGCTTCAAACGAAGCCGATTGCTTCAACATCTCGTCTTCGTAATTTTCGCGCCCAATATTGCGTAAGTTTTTCAATAGCTCAATATCATTTTGCAAAATAGCTAAAACCTTGATTGGCCGTAACGTAGAGTTGATACGTGCCGAAGTCTCTAAGTCACGCAAATATTCCTTATATTCTTTTCGTTGTTCTTCATTCAACTCCAGCTTTGGAAGCCATGTTGCTAACCGCCAATGCAGACTTGCATTCCGTATCTCTTCCGCTTCAGTTTCTATTTCAGGAGGGTAATATCCGGGCTCAATATTGTGTTTGTCCAATGTCATCATATCGACCCGCGACAAATAAAACTTCACGCAACGATTTTCAATACCTTGATCCTTGAATGGTTTGTACCCGGTAAATATCATCGGATGAAAACCCTCTCTTGCAGATATGCCAAAATCTTTCCGCCCATCTGCACGCATTACCTCCATAGTCTTCATATGTGTTGAGATGCGTGTTGAAAAAGACGCCTTGATATATGCAGACAAAGCGCCGTCATCCTTTCGTATTGCCTCTTCAACCTCGTCGATCATCACCAATGCTTTGAAATAAGATGCCAATATGCGCAGCGATGCGTCCGTAGAAGCAGCAGAAACAGCCGCATACCGATAACCTGTAATCCCGACTAAATATCCCAAATCTGATTTACCACTCCCGCTACCACCCCGTAAGCTCAAAAATGTCAGCAGATCGAAAGCATCGAAAACCCAAGTGCTCAAAGAATACGAGCCTAAAAAGTCATAAACACTTTCGTTTTCCATATAAAAAAACTTTTTATAGAACTTTGTTCGCATTTTAATAAGCTCAAACGAATCAAGTAGCGCCCCCGTTCCCGTTGGCAAGCGAATAGCGCCCATACTCAAAAAATCAACCACATCCGGGCGTGTCACAGGCACGATCTTCTTATTACCCATAATCACATAATCAGCCATCTTTACGACTTGTCGCTCATTTTTCTCAACATCGGTAATATGAGCATAAGCAAAACGTATCTTTTTTAACTTTTTATCATGGAAAACATCGATCAAATACCCGCAATTCTCAGTTTCATCTTCGGGATACCAGCCCCCAAAACTCTCTTCTTTGATAAATTTGTCATCATCATCCCCATCATCAACCGCAGCCTGCTTCAATTGCTCCTTGATCCATTTTTGATAGGTGCTATCAGCCTTGGTTTTGGAAAGCTCAGGGTACAAGGCCTGCGCAAGAAAAGGCCCATAATCCACCCGCAGATCATTAGGCATCATCGTGATCAAAGGAATCACCATCCGCAAAGCCACTTGTCGTGATTGACCGCTCAATTCCCCCGCATATTCAGCCGCCATCAAAGAGATGGGAATAGAATTACTAGCAATCCCTTCACGGATGCCCCTTTTCGCTTCGTCTCGCTCTTTTTCATCTTCAATCGTATCGCGCAAATATTGCGCCACATCGTTTGTATCCCCTATTTTCTTCTCAAAGCCATCAGGGCGTGTCCACTTCTTTGCTGGCGTGCGAGCCACCCACAAAGTAGCCCCAAAAGCAGTCGCTAAGGGAAAATCATTTCTTTTCCCTGTCACCACATTTTGCCCGGGCTTATCAGCATCCGTCACATAGATAATATCTTCATATTCATCCTTCAACATCTGGACAATGCCGCTCTCATCCAAATATCGCCAAGAAGAACCACACAAAGCCATCGAAGCCTCGTCAAATTGCCCCCACGTCACCGCGCAGCCCTGCCCCTCCACAAGAAAGATACGTTTCCCACGGCGTTTGCCGCGCGAATGGTGTTCCCGATGCAACCAATTGAAAAAAGGCCGCCTTGGCCCCGCAATCGCACTATTCGGGTTATGAGATTTGCGCTTCTCATCGAAACCAGGCAAATAGCGCACCGAAAAATACGCGATCTTCCCCTTCAATTTATGCGTATACACCAACCCTGGGTTGTCGAGCAAACCATAAACATAGCTATCACTCAAATTCGCCGGATCAATATCGTGTTTTTTAGCCCACGCCTTCACGTCGCCCCTGTAGCCCAAAATCATCACAGCTTCAGGAGAGTCAGGGTCAATCCCGTGCAATTCAAATTCGCCCCGCATATCTTTATAAGCAGCAGCAGAATCGCGCCCCGTAAAACCCAACCCAGCAGATTTGATCGTCCGATCCGTCCAGCCCCGATCTTTAGCATAGGCCAAAGCAGCAGCATCGCCGATTTTTACATCTTCACCGCGTCCGCCCTTGGCCCCAACGAGCCACCGTACAAAAACCTTCTGCGCTACCCGAAGCGTATCCGCCTTAACTTGCTCAGCAACACGGGTTTTCAACCCTTCACCGCTCGCCTTCGTCAACGTCACGTTGGCCATCTTTGCCAAATAACGCAGAGCTTCAGTGAAATCCCAGCCAGGGTTATCCTTCAACACCCAATCGAAAATATCGCCGCCATCATCACACGCCCCAAAGCATTTCCAAGACTGCGTACCAGGCCACACCACCAACGAAGGCGTTTTCTTATTCGAGTGAAAAGGACAGAACCCCATCATCGAAGACCCGCTCCGCCGCAAATTTACAGATTTCGTTTCCGAAACCAAATTCTCAATATGAACCTGTTCCTTGATGTCATCAATGATCGTCATTTTGCGCCCCAGACATTCACCCAGCAGCAGCGAAAAACATCTTCACTTTTACCATCTTCTATCACAATGCAATTCTTCATGTCTTTGCCCTTTTTCTACACAAATTTTCTATAAAAAAATCACTATTCGCTCCCTAAAGAGCGTTTACCCTATTTCTCCAGCATATCTACCAAAACCCGACCCCTACCCCAAAACACACGCGGGGCCTCGAGAATTCACCCCCCCCCCTTCCTTTCGACTGTGCCCATCCGCATTATGCGACAAATATCCATACCCTTAGACACCTGATCGAGCAACGAAAGCGCACCCAAACGCGCCCTATTTGTCAGATAATGCCCCTTATCTAACAAAAGGGAGAGCTTTTTCCCCAGCCCACGCCCACGCCCCAGCAAACGCAGTGAATAAGTGAAGATTGCGTTTTTTTTTTCTACTGCTATAAATAAGCGGCGGCGCAAGGCACAGACAGGGGGTGGGGTTGG
>JABGQT010000044.1:2943-6814 GCA_018648685.1 Anaerolineae bacterium | reverse complement strand
TGGCAAGGAAACCCTCCGCAAAGGACATCTGTGGCGGGCAAGTTGTGTTTTCCGACATTGCGTATATCTCCAAATCTAGGCACATTTGGCCAGTGCTTTGCTAAAATCTTCTGGCAAAATGGATCAATCTCTACCTGAGCCACGCATTTCATTCCTGCACGCTCAAAGCCTAGATCAAATCCACCTATGCCAGCAAAAAGGCTAATAAACTTCATACCCTACATCCCTTCTACTAGACTCTGCTTCTCTTCAAAGCCACTGGCCAGATAGCGACGTGTGGTCTCTATGCTGGCGTGACCTAGCAGGTCCCTGATTTCTTCTATCGTTGCCTTGAATTCTTTCTCTAGCCGCTTGGCGAAGGTGTAGCGTAGCCAGTGCGGGGTAACGCCTTCTATGCCTGCGTTGTAGCCAGCATCTTTGACGTGGCGCAGCAGGGTGCGCTCGGAGATGTCGAAGAGAGAAGATGTATCCATAGCGGATGCAAGCCTAAATTCGAGCCAGTCGCCGAGTAGTTTGCGGGCAGATTTGCCCAGGTGGGCATCCCGCTCCTTGTTTCCCTTGCCGTGACGGATGGTCAATATCCACGTTCTATCGCCAATCCGCTTGAGATCGTCTATTTGCAAGGCGGCGATTTCGCTGACGCGCATCCCGGTGGTGAGCATGAGACCGACTGCGGTGAGTTCTCGCAGGGCAGATTTGATTTTGAAGGTGGTTTTTGCGCCGCGTAGGTTGATTTCTAGCTCGCGCATGATGGCGAGTCTTTCTGGTCTGGTGAGTGATCGGTTTTTGGATGCTTTGTAGCCGACTTCTCTCATGCGGAGTGATTCTTTTAGTTGGGGCAGTTCGAGAAAATCGCAGAAGGTGCGTAGGGCTGAGACGCGGGCGTTCCATGTGTTTGCGGCTATTTTCTCTTCGTCGCTATGATGGCGGTATTCAATCAGGTCGAAGCTGGTGAGCCTTGCTGGCTCAAAAGTGCTAAAGTTGTCTGCTTGCCACCACTCACAAAAGACGCGCAGATGTTGCTCTGCGGCTTTGATGCTTTTATCGCTTTTGTGCTGGTACTTCTCTTTTAAGTAGGTTTTCCATTCTGCCTGCCAAGTATTCATTATTCACTGCTCCTGATTTACTGGTCTACTGATTTTTAGACTTCTCGCCCCGCTCGGTACACTTTACAAAACCGAGCGGGGCATTCAAAGGAGTCTCTCGTCGTCCAAACGAGAATGGGACATTCGGGATTCGAACCCGACTTTCGCCGCGAAGGGCGTTTCCCTGGTGGCCAGAATCGTGTACTACGCCTTGGCACTGTCCCGTGCGTTCTTATTTCAAATTCGTAAGTGAAACCTTATATTCGTTCAAAACCATCGCTTCATGCTTATTGATCTTCGAGAGAAGCATCTTCAAGAGCGTCTTGCGTGGCTTCTCGTTTTTCACTTCCAAAGCCAGCGCTTCCAACAACGTGGCAGCTGATGCCGTCTCAATCGAGCTTTTAGCATATTGGATAGAAGAGAGCGCAATAGCATCAACCTGATGCTTGCTCACTTCACCCAGCTCGCCGCTCTCAAGCGCGTATTTGAGATCGAAGCTATATTCGATGCGGGGCATATTCTCGATCTTCTCTTTCCAATCCGTTGCGTGCAGGCTGGCATCGGTGGCACGTTTGAATTTCTCTTCGGAAAATTGTGTTTCTCCACGATTTGAGATATAGGCTCTATAAAACTTGTCTTGATGGGGGAGCTGGAATTTTTGATATCCACATTGAACTTGACCGTTCATCACAGCACCTTCATCTTTTGAGCATATTCTTGCTTTTTGCGGGCTTCATATTTTGCAATTGCTTGCTCTGCCAAAGCCCTGCACTCAGGGTGGATCCACTGCAAGCCGAGTACTTCGTGATAACCATATTCTTCCAACCGGCCATCAACTTCATCACAAATACAACACGGCTCACCGCTGTGGATTGGCTCTCTCTCCACTTCTGCGGCGTGGGCTAAAAATAAACTGCCTAAATTATTCATTTTGAGTCTCCTTTAATACATCTTTAAATTGATTAGGTTGGTCTGGGTCATAACTACGCGGGTCTGCGCGCAGGGTTTTAGCAATATTCTTCAAACGTTCAATGCTGGTATGCTGATAGTCGCGTGCTGCTTCGCTTTTCATTAGCCCAACGACCAGGGCTTGGATATAGCGGTCAACATTCTGGTTCTGATCCCCTGCATCCATAGCGATCGCCATCATATCTTCCAAAGCGTCTTTCGCGCGGTTTGGGAGCTGACGCTTATTTTGCGCATCTTCCAGCGCTTCCAGACGGCTAAAAAACTTACGCAGCTGCCATCCCAGCAGGCCACCAGATGAAACAGCCAACGCGACCAGAGCCGCAATCAGATATAAATTCTCACTCATGAAATGCTCCCTAAAAATCAATAAGATCAACGCTGCCCCTAAACTCGTCATTAGTATGAAATAAAGAAAAATAACTTTGTTTTTCATCGTAATTCCGCTGACAAGCGTTTCCTTTCCTGTTACTCTATAGAAGAAGCGGCAACACTAACCCGTGAAACTGCTTCGCCATCTAACTGGAGCGCACCGTCTTTGCCCGGACATTCGCTCTCTTCTGAATTTCCCCCCAAATCGGACGCCCTTCCTATTTGGGGGGATGCCCCGATAGGGGCAGGGGGGCGGGGGCTGGCCATAATAAGCTCAGCGACAACCTGCATCGCTGCCCAATAAGCAGCCACCTGCTCCGGTGGCATCGGGACGTATTCGACAGTTAGCATTTTGGCTAACTATCTTGACCATTTGGCTAATAAAGTTAGCCGACTAATAGCGTTTTTTTTTTGCAACCGACTTACTTCACGACCAACGCGCCATTCTCGGCACGCGCTAAAACGTCAGGAACCCTTGCAACCAGGCTATCAATGGCCCAATCTTTGCGCCAATCGCTACAATTTAGATAAACCCGAAAAAGATCTTCCAAAGAAGGCCCTGGGCTGCCATTCTCCCAAAGAGAAATAGCCTGTGGCGTAAGTGAAAAATTGTTCATAGCCACGCATATCGCAGCACCAAAGTTCTTTTGCGACAACATTTCATTTCTACGGTATTTCTTTGTGATACTTGCAAAACTATTCTCTTCCATATGATTATTCCTTGTTCTTGGTAGCTGCTTTTTCATCAACTTTATTAATTTGTCTTCTAAGTTGATTTACTAACTTACTTTATCATTATGTTATCACTTTTACAAGTATCAATTGAATATATCAACAAAATAGACTATATTATCAATATGGACACTACCCTAAAAGAACTGCTAACCGAAAATTTTTTGAAGTGGCAAATAGCTCAGAAAGAAACAAAAACCCAGAGAGAATTTGCTGAAGAATGTCTTGATATTCACAAAGTCACCTTCAGCCGCATCTATAATGGAAAACAACCAGCCACTAAAAGTATGTTGGTCCGTTTTGCTGAAAAAACAGGCGACCCACGCTTCTACGATATCGCCGGTGTTCCAAGCGTTGACCCACTGCTTTCATACGTCTCAAGATCATGGGGTGATCTAAGCGAAGCCCAACAACATAAAATCAAAGAAGATATTGAAACTTACTTAAAGGGGGACGATGAAGAAGAAACGCTCGCCGAACTTCCCGCCTGAAATCTGGGCTGTGCTTCCATTTAAAAAACGCTTGGCTATTGCACTAAAAATAATGGGCTATAAACTGATCAATAACCCCCATATTCGGATTGCTGCGACCACAATTATATTGAGTTCTGTTGCTATCATTCACCTGCCAGAGCACCCCATTGCTATCCCCGCAGCCTATGGCACCGTGCTATCTGGCATTATTATCTTTCAAACACTGCGCACAAGATCGCAGAG
>JABGQT010000044.1:0-2843 GCA_018648685.1 Anaerolineae bacterium | reverse complement strand
CACCTAAAGGGTGCGTTGCATCTCATTAAAGGGAAAATCATGAATGACCTACAACAATACGCCTACGCAATGGCTAATGCGCCTAAAATAGCACGTGTCGGAATATGGCTTATCACAGGCAACGTATTGATTACAGGAATACCAGTACCACAAATAGAATATGACGATCTCTTTATGGAAGAGAGCTTTGCTTACTCAGCAAACTTAGGAAATCCTATTCCTGAAAGGAGCAAAACGCAAGCCAAAGCTAAAATTGAAGAAAGTGATTTCAAAAACACGAACACGATCTATCTTGCAGACGTTATTATCCACCTTGGCAGCACGACCGCCCAAACGCCTGTTATAAGCATCTTCGTCAACCACATATCCGCTTGGGGTGCAGGTCGCCCACCCCTCTTTGACCCCGACATCTAAAATTGTATTAACGATCAATTCTGCCAATCTAGTCATTCTTCCCGCTTCATTTTCACTCATCGTACCAAGTTTATACCAGAAGTCCTTCTCCATCTTTAGCATCCTTTACTAAAAAGACCCCGCCCACTAGAATCATAGCACAAAAAAGATAATTTTAAAAGTACCTACCCATAACGGAAACCAGCCCAAAACAAGCATGTCCCTACTTCCACCCCCATCCACTCTACCCCCCAACGCCATTGTAGACACCTACATCAGAGATTCGGGCGGCCCTACCCAAGATCGCTCCACCGACCAGCAACTGCGCGAGATCCAAAAATATTGCGCCACCCACAAACTCCAACTGCGCCATAAATTTATAGACCAGGCCAAATCTGGCGGCAGCACAGCCACCCGAGAGAGCTTCAACGCCATGCTCGACACCTGCGCCCACGCAGAAACCCGCCCCCAAGGCCTCCTGCTCTGGAACTACGCCCGCTTTGCCCGCGATCTCGACGACGCCATCTACTACAAATCCCTCCTAAAATCGCAGCATGTCACCGTCCACTCGCTCACCGACCCTGTTCCAGAAGGATATCATGGCCGGATAGTCGAACTGTTTATAGATATAAGCAATGAAGAAAAACGCCGTCAAACATCAACGGATGCGAAACGGGGCCTCCGTGATTTAGTCCTGCTGCACCGTTGTGTACCGGGTTTGCCGCCCCGTGGCTTCTACCGATCGCCCGTAAACACAGGTACCCGGCGAGACGGAACCCCCCGCATCGCCCACAGCTGGGAACCAGACCCCGAGAAAATCCCCATCATCCAGGAAGCCTTCGCCATGAAAGCCGCAGGCGCATCGCTCAGCCAGATTCACGCAAAAACAAAACTATACAGCAGCCTAAACAGCTACAGAACCTTCTTCAATAACCAAATCTATATCGGCATCCTGCTCTATGGCGGCGAGATCATTCCCGACTACTGCGACCCCATCGTTGATATTGCCACATGGAAAAGCGTTCAAGCCCGCCTGAAAAAAGCTGGCCAGGGAAAAAGAAAAAAGATTCACCCCCGCCGCGTCAACTCACCCTATCTGCTCTCCAGCATCATCCTATGCGACAACTGCGGCGCACCCATGAACGGCAACACCGCCACCAAACACGGCAAAAGAGACGAAGCCTATAGATGCTCAAAATCCAAAAGAAAAGCAGGCTGCAACAAAGGGCGCATCTCCCGCCATAAACTCGAAACCGCCGTGCTTGGCACAATGAAAAACTACATCCTGCTGCCAGATAACCTGCAAGCCATTCACGATATCACCGCCAAAAACCTGCTCACCTTTGAAGCCAAAAGAAGAGAACGCCGCAAAATAGTCAGCAACGAACGCCAATCGCTCAGCAAAAGAATAGCCAATATCACCCTAGCCATCGCCGACGGCGGCCACTCAGGCGCCCTGCTCGATACCCTAACCCAACTTGAAAACGAACGCGCCCTGCTCATCGCCGAAACCAAAGAACTCAAAGAAGAGATCCAGCCGCTCCCCGAACTCAGCTTTGCAGAAATAGAGCAACAATCCCAAAACATCATCCACCAACTCGAAACCGCCACGCCCGAACAGATCCGTATAATCCTGCGCGGCTACCTGTACCAGGTCAGAGCACAAAAGAAAGATGGTGAAATATTCGGAACAATAACCTACTATTACCCCCCAGACATACAGGAACTCCCCCCACCTTTCTGAATTTGCCTATAGCGCTAACCCCTGTGGGGGCACCTCGCTATAGGCAAACATTTGCCCACCCTATAAAACCTCGCTAAATGCGGGGTTTTATGTATCTACTAACTTTCATACCGCACACTTTTCTCGATCATTATTGAATCACCCCATCTATATCACAAATTCCAAGTTGCAACAAAACCGCCTTCAAAAGCGCAAGTTGCTCTGTGGGTTTCAAATTATCCACTATTTTCCCTTTATGCGACGCAGCGACCTGTCGAGCTTTCGTGCGTTGTTCTTTTTTCTTAGCACCCAGTATCTTCTTTTCGTCTGAGCGTATTTTATTACCCCTTATTTTCTTAGCCATTTGGAGCCTCCGGGAAAACCACATCATCAGGAGTATCAAAACCCTGCGGAATATTCCGCAACGCCTGACGATAATCCTGCCAGATAACCAGCTCGTCGCCGGTCAGCGCCGCATCGGGCATTTGCGTCCAATCACATGCCGCTAAAAGGCGGTCTCGATCAGCCCGAATACTTTTCCATTCATCAACCAGGCAGTCAGCCACATCATCAGCAGAGAGATCAGGAATAGATGGACAAATTAGCTCACCTTCAGCGTCGATAAAAAAAGCACTTTTGTTAAGTGAAAATTTTTCAGCAAACTTTTTACCATCAAAATTGTTAGGTATTTTCATAATCTATATCCTAATTTGCTAATTTTACAATA
>JABGQT010000138.1 GCA_018648685.1 Anaerolineae bacterium | reverse complement strand
ATAGTGTCTTATTTTTTATGTCCATTTTTCCATTTTCACCTGAGGCGGAACAGTTACAGATGGAGATATTCATAATGAAACTAGTCAAATGTCCTATACAATTGTTTTAAAAAGAATAAAAAATGCACAATCAATAGTAGAGCTTGCAAAAATCATACAAGAAAAAAACTATATCTATGGTGAAGCAGGTGTTTTAATTTACAATAAAGAATAGTTTTTTTGATTTATCGTATCAAAAAGACTGCAAAATCTGTAGATAAAACACATATTTTTCACGAGATCCGATGTGCAGCGCATCTTTTCAGATGCAATGCACATCCACTATTTTTACCTTCTACCTTCGCAAGAAGACGATTGATGTTTACCCGTAAGACTGCTAAAGGAGTTTCTCATGACCCAAGATAATTTCAATGCCCGCGACACCCTCAAGACCGAAGGCGGCGAATACACCTTTTACCGACTATATGCCCTCGAAAAAGCCGGTTTGGTTGACCTGAAAAAGTTGCCCTTCTCGATTCGTGTTTTGCTCGAATCTGCCCTTCGCCAAGTGGACGGAAAAGGGATCAGCGATGATGACGTGAAACGTATTGCCGCGTGGACGCCAAATGGCGAACGCCCGGGCATCCCTTTCAAACCCTCCCGTGTTGTGATGCAGGATTTCACTGGCGTACCTGCCGTGGTAGATTTGGCTGCAATGCGCTCGGCAGTTGCCCGCCTCGGCGGCGACCCTAAAGTGGTTAATCCGCTTGTGCCCGTTGACTTGATCATTGACCATTCCGTACAAGTCGATTTCTTCGCCACGCCCGATGCCCTCCAGCGCAATACCGAAATTGAATATCAGCGCAACAAGGAACGCTACGAATTCCTGAAATGGGGACAAAGTGCTTTCGACAATTTCCGCGTTGTGCCGCCCTCCACAGGGATCATTCACCAAGTCAACCTTGAACATCTCAGCGATTGTGTCCCCGCCCGTGAAATAGATGGCGAATTGCAAGCCTTCGCTGATACGCTCGTCGGCACCGACTCACATACCGTGATGATTAACGGTCTCGGCGTACTCGGCTGGGGCGTTGGCGGCATCGAAGCAGAAGCCTCCATGCTCGGTCAACCCCTCGATATGCTGCTCCCCGACGTGGTCGGCTTCAAATTTACTGGTGAAATGCCAGAAGGTGCAACAGCCACCGATCTTACATTAACTGCCGTTCAAATGCTCCGTGAGCAAGGTGTGGTCGGTAAATTCGTTGAGTTTTATGGCCCTGGGCTTGACTCCATGTCTCTCTCCGACCGTGCGGCAGTTGCCAATATGGCGCCCGAATATGGCGCAACGATGGGCTTCTTCCCTGTTGACGAAGAGACTCTTAACTATATGCGTCTGACCGGTCGCTCCGAAGAGACGATTGCGCGCACAAAAGCCTATCTTACAGAACAGGGCTTGTTCCGTACTAGCGAAACCCCCGACCCTGAATACACCGCCACACTCGAACTCGATCTCGGCACAGTTGTGCCTTCCTTGGCCGGGCCAAAACGCCCGCAAGATCGAATCACCCTTCCTGATATGCAGGCGGAATTCCAGAAGGCACTCACAGCCGAAAAAGGATTGCACGGTTTTGGTCTATCTGAAGAAGAAAGCAAGAAAAAAGCCACAATCGGCACAAATGGCGGCAGCTACGAAATTGGTCATGGTGCGCTGGTTATCGCTGCCATCACTTCTTGCACAAATACATCGAATCCCTCGGTTATGGTCGGGGCAGGTTTGGTGGCAAAGAAAGCCCTCGAGTTGGGCTTAACGGTTGCCCCGCAAGTCAAAACATCCCTCGCTCCCGGCTCTCGTGTCGTGACCGAATATCTGAAACAGGCAAATCTGCTTGAGCCGCTCGCAAAGCTCGGATTTGGCGTAGTCGGCTACGGCTGCACGACCTGTATCGGGAATTCGGGTCCGCTGCCCAGCGAAGTGGCGAAAGCCGTTACCGGTGAAAATCTTATCGCTTCGGCAGTTACTTCGGGTAACCGAAACTTTGAGGGGCGCGTCCACTCGTTGGTGCAAGCAAGTTATTTGGCATCTCCCCCGCTCGTCGTCGCGTATGCGCTCGCGGGCACGGTCGATATCGATCTCGCATCCGATGCACTCGGTACCGACCGAGATGGAAATCTCGTTTATCTGAAAGACCTCTGGCCATCCACAAAAGAGATTATGGACGTGGTCGCCAGCAGCGTTAGGTCTGAGATGTTTAAAGAAAAATATGCCGAAGTTTTCGCTGGGGATGATCTGTGGAATGGGATTAGCGTGAGCGAGGGCGATATTTATGAGTGGGATGAGGCGTCGACCTACATCCACCACCCCCCATTTTTCCAAAACGTGACCCTGGGCTTGCCACCGATTGTGGACATCGAAGCGGCGAGAGTGATGGCACTGCTAAAAGATTCGATCACGACCGATCATATCTCCCCCGCTGGTAATATCCCCGCCGACGGACCTGCGGGCAAATACCTGCAAGGCAGAGGCGTAAAAGTAAGCGATTTCAACTCCTTCGGCTCACGGCGCGGCAACGATTTGGTGATGGTGCGCGGCACATTCGCCAATATCCGCTTGAAAAATCAACTCGTTCCCGGCGTGGAAGGTGGCTATACCCGCCAACTGAATAATGGTGGAAAACAGACTTTCATCTTTGACGCTGCGCAGAAATACGCCGAAGCAGGCGATTCTCTGGTCGTTCTGGCTGGTGAACAATACGGCACCGGCTCCAGCCGTGATTGGGCTGCCAAAGGGACGCTGCTGCTCGGCGTGAAAGCGGTCATCGCCAAATCCTTCGAGCGCATCCATCGCTCCAATCTGGTCGGGATGGGCGTGCTACCCCTCCAATTCGCCGATGGCGAAAGCTACGAATCCCTCGGCTTGAGCGGCGAAGAAACCTTCGACATCTCCGGCTTAAGCGACGATATGGCTCCCCTGAGCGATGTGACGGTGACGGCAACTTCCGCTGATGGTTCTAAGAAAGAATTTACGGCGAAGGCTCTGCTGAATACTGAAATTGAAGTTGAGTATTATCGGAATGGTGGTATTCTACACACGGTTTTGCGGAATATGGTGCGCTAAATAACCAGACAATAAAAGTCTTGAAGACTTTTGTTGTCTCTCGTTTGCAAAGAAGAAGCCCTCCGGGATTTTGGTCTCGGAGGGCTTTTGTTCTTTTGATAGTATTTGAGTTAAACGTGAAAACAGATTTGTTTATGGTAATAAATATGCGTTCCTAATTTCATCAAGGTTAAGATCATTGAGAAAATTATCTTCTAAGGACATAGCACCTAAATCAACGAGAATGACCTCCCCTGTCGATCCATCTATTATTTTACGAACAATAATTTGTCTTCCATCAGGAGAAAAACCATATATTGAAGGAAACCAAACACCCCCTTTACTTCCTTCCTCCGCGTTCCTATCATTGAGAGAAGGGAACTGCTCTAGCCAAACAATGTTTGAGCTTGGATGGTTATCTGCAACAGAATATAATTCTGGTGGATACCATTCATTAAAATAACTTCCAGGATACATTAAAAGTACCATTGAATTATCTGGAAGCCACGTTATAAAATAATTTTTTCCATATCTAAAATTATCGGGCAAAAGTTCTCGTTTAGGAATAAGCGGGGTTTTTGTGGGATTATTGATATCTGAAACCTCAGCCACATATAATAAATAGCAATTAGTAGCAAGCTCAAGCTTATACTCAGCGGAAAAGTCAAATGAATAAAATTTCTCGCTAGTATCACAAGCTGCTTCTGGAGCACTTGGTATCCAAGCTATTTTACTTCCATCTGGGGAGAAAGACATTCCTTTATAAAAATACTCGATTTGTATCCCATTAGATTCTAATTTCCCCTGCTCAGAACCATCAATATTTGTCCACCAAACGGTTTTATAATCTCCACTGTTTGTACCGTAATTTTTGTGTACACTGTTGATCCAATATATCCGCTCGTCATCTATTCCTACAATCATCTCAGGTGTTGCAGTTGATGTGTCAATTTTCTGTGGGTTAGAGCCATCGGCATTCACCACATAAATGCCATATCCTTTTTCACCCTTTCCAACATATATTATTCTTAAATCATCTATCCACACTGCTGCGGGGCTGTTTGTATGTTGAGCAAAGCCTTGAATAATTTTTATTGGTTCTTTATCTATCGAATTTAAATCGAATAAATACAAAATAGCATTGGCATCTTTTGATCTAGTTCTTGACCTAAACGAGGAAATAAGCACTTTACTTCCGTCTGGAGAGACTGCTTCTATGTAGTTGTAGCCTCTGAGTCCCTTCGTTATAGGGATAAGATTAGAACCATCTAAATCTGAGATAAAGACATTTCTCTCGCCTCCCAAATCTGGATAAGCGCTTTCAAAGCCTTCTTTGCCGTATGTAAATAGTATTTTTCCTGAGCCGCCGCCTATTTGTGTCGGCGTGGGCGTGAGTGTTGGTGTTGGGGTAAGGGTTGCTGTAGCCGTGGGCGCGGGCGTTATTGTGTTTGTTGGCGCGGGCGTGTTGCTCGCTGTTGGTGTAGGAGAGTTGAGAAAAGGAATACTTGGGGTGTTACCACTGCATCCAACCAGAGTGAGTGTTGCAAAGATGATGAGAAGTAGTGCTTTTGGAAAGGTTTTCATATTTCCTCCTGAATTTATTGGATGATGATGCAATTATACGGGATTAAATTCTCAACAAGGGGTGCAATTTGCGGTGACCGCATGGACGTGAACATCGCGTGCTATATGTACAAACCCGGCTAAAGCGGACTTTGTGTTTTAAAATTTCGTGTCATTCGCCCAGTTCGCGTAATTCGTGTTGAAAAATCTGCGCGTTCAACGAATCGCGGTGTCCTGCCGTCTCGAATGTCAAACGAATAAACGAATGTGTGTGCTCGCGCGGATTCTACTTTTGGAATTTCGTGGTATTCGCCCAATTCGCGTAATTCGTGTAAAAAATCCGCGTGCTCGACGCATCTCAGCGTGCTGTTAATTTTTCTTTAGATGCAATCGTAACCATTCTTCAAATTCTTTCCGCCCTAAATTCCCCGAAGCAACTTTAAGAATAACTTCTTCCTGCTCGTCAATTGTTGCTTCGATCCCTGTTCCATTTAGAATGAGAAAAATCTCCATTGCGGCGTGACCAACGCGCTTATTTCCATCAACGAAGGGGTGATTTTGGATGAGAGAAAAGCCGAGCGCAACTGCTTTCTCAATAATTGTTAGATATAACTCTTCCCCATTGAATATCATTCTCGGTTGTGCGATCGCAGATTCCAATCCCCCAACATCTCGTATTCCCGGAGAGCCTCCCGCTTGTTGAATAAGATGGTGATGCAATTCAATGATTTCCGCCAGAGTCAGGTAACGCATCAAGCCGCCAGTCGTTTATAAAGCTCTGCGTTTTTCTCCAACACATCTTTCATTACTTGCTTAAAATTTTCATCTGGTCGAGAGATTAATTCTTCAATACTAAGACGCACCAATTCTTCTGTAGCAAGGTTAAGACGCGCTGATATTTTTTCTAATGCTCTTAGCCGATCATCGGGAAGAGAAATTGTAATTGTAGTCATAGGAGCCTCCGTATCTGTATTATACGGGATTAAATTATCAACGAGGGGTGCAATTTGCGGTGACCGCATGGACGTGAACGTCCACGCTCATAGCTCAACCCCGCTGAAGCGGACTCTGTGTACGAGCCGAGTTTAGTCGGCTTCAGCTATTTAGCACGGTCGGTTTCGCGAAGCACCCTTTAGGGCACCGCCGTGCGGTGGTGGTTTGAAAATTCTTGCCCGCACGGACGTACCCATTCGGGCATGATATAAACGTACCGTGCTATATTTACGAAGCCCACTAAAGTGGACTTTGACTCTGCTTTTGAAATTTTGTGTCATTCGCCCCATTCGCGTAACGTGTGCCTGAAAGGGTATTCGTGTTGAAAGAAATAGATAAATATTGTTCTGCAGCTCTCACCATAGCGTAAAACCTTGGCGTTCTATCTTTTCACTTTATCCCTGAAAATTTAATTTCCATAAAGTCGTCAAAGATGATGGCTCCTTTATTTACGCCTATTCTCAAATTCCATATATAGTCAGCCCATTTCTCATTCTTTTCGTGGTAGACGGCAGTGCGCCCTGGGCTTTCGTTATCCCAAATGACTGCTAAAAACTCACCATCTTTATCAGTCACCATCAATAAGGTGTACCAGGTTTCAGAATTCGGCTTTAAATTTCCAGTTAGACTATTAAAACCAAGCCCTTTCTTCCCTAACCAAAGATTAGCTCTTGGGTAGGTTTCCCAATAATAAATACCAAAACGGCGATATTCATCAGTTTGCCATTCGCCATAGTCATAATAGATTTCAAAGACTGAATCTTTCTCATATTTGAAGTTAAGTAGAATGCCTGTTCCCTCTGGAAAAGTACCTTTTTTTCCCAATCCTTGCCATTTATCCCCTTCCACTTCTAATACCCCATCAGATATTTTGCCTGACCATAAATCCCAGCCTTCGCTGGAAGAAAAGTCATCGGTACTCATGACAACTACATCTTCCAAATAATCCTGAAGAACAGAAGGAGGCTCAACCGTAGGAGTCGGCGGGATAGGGGTTTTTGTTGGCGTTGGCGTAATTGTTGGCGTCGGCTCAGGGGTGTAGGTTAGCGTAGGGGCAGGCATTTCTGTTGGCGCGATAGTTTGCCCATTGCAGCCAGCCAGAATTATTGTAGCGAGAAGGATGAAAAAGAGTATTTTGGAAAGGTTTTTCATGTTTTCTCCTGACTATAATCGGATGATAGAGGAATTATACCTTCATCGCGTGGACATATACCGCAAAATGCCAAGGCCTTCGTCGGAGCGTATCGAAGCTACGAAATATTTTTTATATCACTTCCAGTTCGCTAACAGTTTTTTCTGAAGCTGTATTTCCTGTATTCAACGTGTTTTTTGGCTCAAACAAAAGAACATGTACTTCTTTTTCTGCGACGGGCAGGTGCTCTATGCCTTTGGGGATAATATAAAACTCGCCTTCGTTCAGCCAAATTTCACCATCTCGTAATTTAATGGTCAACTCTCCCTTGATCACTAAAAATAATTCATCTTCTTCTTCGTGATGATGCCAAACAAATTCGTCTTTTAATTTCACTAATTTGACATATTGACCGTTCAGTTCGCCGACTATTTTAGGATCCCAGTAACTATTAAATTGAGTGAATTTCTCTGCGATATTTACCTTATTCATTTTCATTTCCTCTTTCTGACCAAACGGCGAATTCATTCCCATTAGGATCAGAAAAATGGAAACGACTCCCACCCGGGAAGGAGAAAGTTTCTCGAATGATTGTCCCGCCAGCGCCCTCGATTTTGGCTTGCGTAGCGTTTAAATTACGGCTATAGAAGACGAGCAGCGCGCTGCCATTTTCGGTCGAAGCAGACATATCTGATTTGTAGAAGCCGCCATCAAGGCCCTCGTTGGAGAAAGCGATATAGTCAGGGCCATAGTCTTCGAATCTCCAATTGAATACTTCTGAGAAGAAGATTTTTGTCGCGTTAATATCTTTAGCAGGAAACTCAACGTAATTCATTTTTTCATGTTTATTCATGTGTTTTTCCTTATGTAAGTGGTGAAATCGACGAGTACGCACTATATGTCATTGCGAGCGGAGTTTACGGAGCGTGGCAATCTCCTTCTAAACTTGAAGATCGCCGCGTCGAGCTAAGGCTCTCCTCGCGATGACAACACTTGTTCCAGATTGTAGCGGAGCAGGGCGATAGTTTTATTATAGGGGATTATGTCTGCAAAAGCTGAAAATTCCTTGCATCTGCGCTTTGCTTATGCTAGACTCATAACGATTAAGGAAAAACTTAATTGCTATGAAAAAAACCTCCCCGATCACTTCTCTTGAACAGACCAAACTCCTCGCCGATTCTCGACGTTTGCAAATTTTGCGCTATTTAATGGCCTCCCCTGCTACGCTGACTCAACTTGCTGAAAAACTCGGTAAATCACCAGCGTGGGTACGGCATCACATGCAAATGCTCGTAAAAGCTGATTTAGCCGAGCAAGCCGAAATCCGCGTGCGTGGCACGGTCACCGAGAAGTTTTATCGCGCAAAAGCTGGCGCATTCCTGCTCCAACAGATGATCCTACCTGATGGCAAACGTCCTGTTCTGCTTTTTGCGGGCAGCCACGATCTGGTGATCGAAGCCATTTCTGAAAAACTCTCCCCTCATCTCGATATTATTCTAAACCCCGTTGGTTCGTTAGATGGATTAATCAATTTGCGCCAAGGGCTTTGTCATCTGAGCGGTGCGCATTTGCTGGATGAGAGCGGCGCGTATAACACGCCTTATCTCAGCCGACTTTTTCCGCAGCGTGATCTGCAAGTGGTCACGTTGGCGCATCGCACACAGGGGCTAATGCTGGCTCCCGCCAATCCAAAAGGAATTCGGGCGGTTAACGACCTTATGCGCAACGATATTCGCTTCGTAAATCGCAATCTTGGCTCGGGTACGCGTATCTGGTTAGATGAGCAATTGCGTGAACAGAATATTCCCAGCAAAATGATTAATGGCTATGAAAATACCTGCACGACTCACTCTGCCGCCGCGAAAGAAGTCAAAATGGGACTTGCTGATGTATGTATCGGATTACAAGCTGCTGCATTGCAATCCGAACTTGACTTTATTCCTCTCTTTGAAGAGCGTTTTGACCTAGCTATCCCGAAAGAACATGCTGCGTTGGCAACGCCGCTTTTAGACGAACTCCAAACAGCTGCTTTTCGCAATACTGCCCAAACGCTTACCGGATATAACATCGCACAGAGTGGGGTGCAGATTCTTTATTAACCTGAGTTTCGAATAAGGTTTTTTGATTGTCTTTAAGCAAAAAATAGCCACAGATTTCACAGATTCACACGGATTTTTTAAGGCCTTTTTCTGTGAAATCTGTGTAATCGGTGGCAAAAAACTAGAATTTGTCTTATCCAAAACTGACGTTATTAGGCATTTCTTCCTCACGGAGATAATATGAAAAAAACACTTATTCTCACACTTTTGCTCAGTCTGGCACTTTCTGCTTGTGGCAACGCCGCGCCGGCCAACACTACTCTGATCCTTGCTACGACCACCAGTACGCAAGATTCTGGTTTGCTTGATCTGCTCGTTCCCCTCTTTGAAGAGCAAAGCAGTTACACTGTCCAGACCATTGCTGTTGGCACAGGCGCAGCATTAAAAATGGCGGAAGAAGGCAATGCAGATGTCCTTCTCGTTCATGCACCTGCAGCAGAAATACAATTAATGGATACTGGATTCGGCAAAGATCGTTTCCTGATTATGCACAACGATTTCGTGATCGTAGGCCCCGTCAATGATCCGGCGGCGATACGCTCAGGGATTTCGGCTGGCGAGGCATTAAATAGCATCGCCTCAGCCCAGGCAGCTTTCGCCTCTCGCGGCGACGACTCTGGTACGCATAAAAAAGAGAGAGCTATTTGGGCAAGCGTTGATCTAACCCCCGACTGGGAAGACTATATCGAATCTGGGCAAGGTATGGGGGCTACGCTCATTATCGCCTCTGAAAAAGAAGCCTATACCATGACCGATCGCGCAACCTATCTTGCCAATCAAGAGAATCTTGATCTTGAAATTCTCGTTGAAGGTGATGAAATTTTGCTCAACGTCTATCATGTGATGACGGTTAATCCCGAGAAATGGGAAAACGCCAATTACGAAGGCGCTCTTGCCTTTGCCGAGTTTATGGTCAGCGACGAAATTCAGGCCCTCATTAAAGAATTTGGCATCGATAAATTTGGTCAGCCGCTCTTCTTCCCTGATGCCGACAAGACAGATGCTGATCTAGGTTTATAATTATTTTTGTAGGGGCGGGTCTTAGACCCGCCCCTACAGGTAAACTATGATCTTTGACGCCGAAGTTCTCCAGATAACCATTCTTTCTCTGCAAATCTCCGCCCTGGCGACGGGGGTTAGCCTTTTAATTGGGCTACCACTTGGTACGCTCTTGGCACAAAGCAAATTCCCTGGGCGTTCTTTTTTCTTGAGCATGGTCAATACGGGGATGGGGTTGCCCCCCGTCGTGGTTGGCCTTTTCGTTGCAATGATGCTCTGGCGATCTGGCCCAATGGGAGATTTGAAACTGATCTATACCCCGACTGCAATTATTATTGCTCAGGTTGTTATTTCTTTTCCTGTTGTTACTGGTTTAACTGCCGCGGCACTACAAGCCCTTGACCCTCGTTTGAAATTGCAGCTTTATGGGCTAGGGGCTTCTCGCTTGCAAATGATTTGGATGCTTTGGAAAGAAGCGCGTTTGCCCCTGTTGGCGGCGTTAATGGCTGGTTTTGGTTCGGTCATTTCAGAAGTGGGCGCATCCATGATGGTGGGTGGGAATATCCGCCATCAGACGCGTGTACTAACAACCGCGATTGTGCTGGAGACGGGAAAAGGGAATTTTGACATCGCTATTGCCTTGGGCATACTCCTGTTAACGATCACTTTTTTGGTTAATTGGGCACTCACGTGGATACAGCAGCGGGGCGCACAGAGATGAAAAAGAGTCTTATCACCATCAAGAATTTACGAGTCAAACGTGGGCAGAAAGTTGTACTGCGTGTAGAAAAATTAGATATTCAGCGTGATGAAGTCTTGGCGGTAGTTGGCCCCAACGGAGCGGGAAAAAGTACGCTCTTGCTCACGTTGGCACGGCTATTAAAGCCAGAGCAGGGAGAAATTTCTTTTAACGGTGCTCAAGCCCAAATCGAGTCCGACACGATGTATCGGCGTAGGATCGCGCTAGTGATGCAGGATCCGCTCTTATTTGACACATCGGTTTTTGAAAATGTCGCATCCGGCTTGCGTTTTCGAGGTGTAGATAGAGATGAGATTCTCGTGAAAGTGCCGCTTTGGCTAGGGCGTTTAGGGGTAAGTCATTTGTCGAAGCGACGGGCAAGCCAATTATCAGGCGGCGAAGCCCAGCGTGTTAGCTTGGCGCGGGCGTTAGTGTTGGAGCCAGAACTATTATTGCTGGACGAGCCATTCTCTGCGCTTGATCCACCTACACGTTCAAGTATTTTGGATGATTTGGGGTTATTGCTAAAAGAGACTTCTACCACAACCCTTTTTGTAACGCACAACTTACCCGAAGCCGTACAGCTTGCCGATCGTATGGCTGTTGTGATAGATAATCGTCTACAACAAATTGGCGCAGCAAATTCTTTATTTGAAAGACCTGCTACTGATGAAGTAGCTCGTTTTTTGAATCTTAGATTGATGCCACAAAGTGTTTAGAAACTTTGCGCAAACGAAAAAGGCCGATACTTTATGTGTCGGCCTTTTTCTATAGAGAGAGTATCATTTATTTTCGTTTTAGCCAAGCAAAACCAAATAATCCAAGAAGACCGAAGAGCATGACTTGCCCAAAGGCATCACCGATTTTTGGAAATAAGGTTTCGATAGAGCCTATAGGGGTTATCACTATCTGCTCACCGCTCCATGCACCTGTATTTTCATCTTCAAAAATATCGACACGATTGATCTCACGCCCATAAGCATCGACGACACTCGAAACACCGGCTCCTGTTTGACGGTAGATTGACATTCCGTTTTCGATGGCGCGGAAAGTTGCCATGCCATTATGAATATCGCGGACTTCAAACCAATCATTCGAGGGGACGAAAAGCAGGTCTACGCCCTTGGCCCCAGCTTGCTTAATGGTGGATGGGAAGTCCGCATCCCAACAGATCACCGCGCTAAGTTTCCCGTAAGGGGTATCTACTGTTTGAATTTCTCCGCTCCCCGTAACAGAACCTTCGAATTGTGTGCCACCATATTTATAGTGTTCAAGAACAATATCACCATTGGGGTTAATAATGCGGACCACATTATGGAAAGGTTCTTCTCCAGCAGAATCTATCGTTACCGTTGGGAGCACCAGATAAATATTTTCTTCTTGGGCGAGTTTGGCAGCATCTTCCAACAGAATCTCTATTTCTTCAGGGAAGCCAATTCCTGCGCCTTCTTGTAAGGAGACGATCTGCGCGCCTGATTGAGCCAGCTCACGGACGTGTCTCAGTTGACGAGTATTCAAGTCGGTCGCGGCGACGCGGAAAGCGTCTTCATCACCTTTTTGCGAAAGCTGCATGATGGATGAGAATTCACCTTCAGGGAGAGAGAAGCCGCCGATCATGACATCCTGTTTGGGGGCGGGGGCGAAGAGTATCCTGCCGAAGCTGAAGCTGAAGATCAAGATGAGCAAGCCAGCGTAAATCCAGGTACCGATGCGGATTTTCGTCCAACGAAAATCATTTTCCCAGAGGTAATTGACTGTGCTACCAAACCACCCCACTATAAAAGGAATGCCCCATAAGCCAACGACTGAGCTGATCTGCATGAGGGCGGTGAAGCCGCTTTGGGAGTATGCGGCTGCGCCGAAAGAACCGAAGGGGCTGCCAGATGCGGAGAAGAAATCCATTGCGGTTACGCTGATCGGGTAAATGAGCGTCAGCCAGAAGGGAGAGTTGCCTTCGCTTGCCCAACGGAGGTGATAGCGGCGGTCTAAGATGAAGGGAATCAGATTGAGAAGACCGACGATGGTGAAGAAGATCGGCTCAATAAAGCCACCCATGAAGTGCATGGCCGTGGCATTATGCCAGGCGATGATCGTGGGGATGACGCTAGACAGCCAGAGCCAGAAGAATGCGCTCTTTTTGTTTTCATGGTGGCGGTAAAAACGGATGGCGAAAACAGGGGCGATCCATGCCACAAGGGGGATTTGCCAGCGTCCGGTAGCGAAAAGGATCAGGGCTGCGTAGAGTGCCAGCCAGAGTAAGTTAAGGTTTTTGTTCTGATTATTCATCATTTTTCTCCATAAGGTGCTTTTTTGAATTCCCTACCAGTGTAGCTTTTTTACTTCGGCGGCGCATCGTCCTTATGGTGCGAGAGTGGACATTGTCCTTAAGTACAATATCGGCTTTTGCAAGATACAGTACAATTTTTATATGAACGATACTATGGAACATAAAGGAAAGAATATTGGGCGCCCCTTCTACATCTTTATCAGCATTTTGCTCGGAAGCTTGGGTGTTATGGGTTTTTATCTCTATTAGCAGGCTGGAGAATATGCCCTTGCCGCACTGAGTACACTGCTGGTGGCAATCCACATTGGGTTATATTGGCAAAATTTACGAGGGCTTGATAGTTCACGCTGGTGGAGCTTCTATTATGTAGCGCAGCCCCTTCTTATTATTGTGATCGCCATGCTTCCTGCTGGCGGCGAAGAAAAAACTTTCGGGCTAAACTTTCTTGGCTCAGCGATCATTTCGATCATCGGAGAAGCCTTGGGTTTATGGGGGAATACACGCCGTGCCTTCCTGTTGGGTATTTTTTATTTAGCAATCTTAGTAAGTGTTTTTTATATTAAGGTTAATACCGAGCTATTTTGTGAATATTTATCGCAGCTTTTGATCAATGGTGGTTTTATTGTCTTGATCATGGTTATTTTTAATAAACAACTCGAAGAGCGTCAAAAAGCTGAAGAGTTGGCAGAGAAATTGGAAAGCACCAATGCAAAATTAGCTGCTTACGCCGCGCGCAACGAATCGCTCACATTGCAGGCAGAGCGAGAGCGGATGGCACGCGAACTGCACGATACGCTGGCACAAGGTGTAGCAGGTTTGATCTTGCAACTAGAGGCACTTAAAGCTCATCAGCAGAGCAAGAATTATGAGAATGCTGAGAAAATTATTGCACAAGCATTAGACCGTGCCCGTAATACCCTTAGCGAATCTCGCGCTGCAATAGAAGACTTGCGCAATGAAAATACCGATTTCAAAAAGACGGTTGAACGACTAATTGCACAGTTTGAAGCAACAGGGGAAACAAAATACGAACTGAAAATTCAACTAGAAGATGAGAAAAAACTACCGCAAAATATTCAACATCATGCACGGCGGGTGTTGCACGAGGCATTGACCAATATCCAGAAGCACGCGCAAGCTGAGGTTGCGAGCGTATCGATCGTTCAAAGCGAGAAAATGCTGGATGTGCGGATCAAAGATAACGGCGTTGGTTTTTCCCCAGACGAAATCCAAGAATATGGACACTTTGGTTTGCAAGGTTTTCAGGAACGCGCCCAATTAACAAATAGCCAATACAAGCTCATCAGCTCTCCCAATGAAGGCACTATCATTGAGTTTCTTTTTTCTTTGGATGAAGGAGAAAGCGCATGAGCATTCGTATCTTAATCGTTGACGACCATCTGATCATCCGTGATGGATTACGACTAATTTTTGACACCGTTCCCGAATTTGAACTTATTGCCGAGGCGTCGAATGGGGAAGACGCGCTCATTCAAGTGGATGCTCATCTCCCTGATGTGGTGCTAATGGATTTACAGATGCCAGTAATGGACGGGATCACCGCCATCGAAATGCTGAGACGCACGCACCCTGAACTTGCTATCGTTATATTGACAACCTATAAAGAGAACGATTTGCTACTACGCGGCTTGAAAGCGGGGGCACGTGGATATTTGCTCAAAGATACGGATCGCCAAACCTTAATTAATGCCATTCAAGCCGCCGCTCGTGGGGAAACCCTGCTCCAGCCGGAAATTTTACAGCGTGCGCTTAGCTTTCAAGAAGAAGAAGCTGATGCAGACGATACTGTTGAAAGCCCCCTTTCCGAACGTGAACAAGAAGTGCTAATGATGGTTGCAGATGGGGCTCGAAATAAAGAAATTGCCTATAAGTTGGGGATCACAGAGCGCACCGTTAAGGCGCATCTCAGCCATATTTTTCAGAAACTAGATGTCGATTCTCGAGCTGCTGCAGTTGCGAGGGCAACGCGTGGCGGGATTTTATAAGAAAGAAAATTATTCTTTTCTCTAAAACAATACACCCCTTATAGTTTTTTCGTTTTATAAATATGCGCAAAAAACGAAACTAAGGCTTTTAATACTCTTCTTCATCTTCTACGACTACCCCCAATAAACTCACCATCTGTATTGCTTGCTCGGATGAGATCACAATCCCCTTTACAGCTTTGGCATCGATCTGCATCCCGTTCAGTATAGAACCGCGCAGGTCGGCATCCTGGAATTTCACATTCCTAAAATCAGATTGACTTAGATCACAACGATCAAAGGTGACATTTTCAAGGTCAGCACCTTCAAAGGTCGCGTTTGAGAGTATGCACTTTTGAAAGTGCAGATGTTTTGCTTTAGTTGAAGCAAAGACAGCACCCTCGAGATTGCATTCTTTGAAAAGAACATCATCCATCTCAGCAGAAAGCATTTGCACGCCCAATAAACGGCAACTGATAAATTCAACTCGGCGCATACGACAGTTTTCCAGAAAGGCAACGGAGATATCGCAGCCCTCGAGACGAACATCTCGTAAGCGGAGTTTGGGGAGCTTTGCGCCGGTCAAGGAGACACGTTGAAGCAGGCTCTCTTCGATGATGACATTTTTGGCGAAGGCATCATAGAGATCAGTTGATGCGATCTTGCCCTCTGCATACTCATCGTAATCTGTGAGCGTAGAAAGCAGGATTTTTTCGAGTTTTTTAGGGAGTTTCGGGTTCATGACAGACAACCTCCTAACAATCTTCGCCCAGCATATTGACATAGCTTTCATTGATCGGCGTATAGCAGATGATCGTGATCTCATCAATGCTCGCCATATCTTCGGGGCGGGCAGTTCGTAGAAGGGCGTTTTCGATTTCGGCGATTTTCATTGTTTTATTCTTGAGAGGGATTCTAACATTGGCTTCAATTGCCGGGCGGCACGAACCCGAAACATTCTTTGCCCGTAACCATATTCGTAAAATCGCGCAGCTTACCCTCGGGGCATAGCCCCGGTCAATTGCGAGCGGGGTTGGGCCGTTTTTTTGAAAAATAATATTAAACTGAATCATGGGCTTCGAGTGAAATATCTAATCAAAGCATCAATTATGAAACCTGATGCAGGAATCAGTAATGAACTAATATAATTTATAAATGATCTTAAGCTAAGAGATGAATTACGCGTTTTCTGTACGCGGTCATGATAATCCATCAAACGATTGATTGCTTCTAACGTATCTTTATCTGCAAGTTTTTAAGTACTCTCCAGATTACTGATTTCTGTTTCAATCTCTGAAAGTTTTTTGATCTTTGCCCTAGAAATAATTCGCGTCATTCCAACTTGGTTCAAGATGAACATGAGCGTTAAAGGTATCCACAGCAGAATTCCAAAAACTATATTCACCATAATATCCATGCCAACTTGATATAGCACCGTTAAAAACACCATCATCAATGCAAGAAACGCAAACAGTAATACCGAACCATTCAATAACCTGGCAAGTTCTCTAGTAAAGGTTGACCTACCTGGATTAGCTGAATAAACATTGTAATTGTAATTTCTTATCCTAATTGGGAAAAAATAAACAAATAGAATGTATATAGTGCTAAACCAGCCATAAATGATACTAATTCAAGGTAAATAGCAAAACCGATACTAATAAATCCTAGCAATTTCCCAAAATATATTGGAGAGAGAATACAGCTTACAATTCCCAAAATAACACTAAATACTAATTGCTTTCTATTGTTAAGTATTGTTGATAACCACTTCTGAAAATCTACCAAATCATCATATCTTTCAATTGAATCAACAAAAAATTCTCGCAAGGAAGTGAAAAATGAAGAAAGATATTCTCTATATACCTTTACGACCAATAACACAATAAAGATATTAAGAAAAAATACTGGCCATATTATTGAAAACTCGTTTGTTAGCTCATTTCTATCAAGAATGAAGACAAATAATAAGCTGATAATTAGTGTGATCAAACAGAAAATTGTGGCACTAGACATCTCTGATGGCCGTTTCTTGCGACGAAAAATTTTTGAATTATTTCTCCAATCCAACTTAGAAAGAAACCAAATCCAGATATGAATCGGGCTTCATCCAAACTATTCTTTATTTCGTCTCTCTTCAAAGGTAATAATTTCTCATCCATTACCTACTCCTTGCGAATATTAAAGTACTTTCCAATTACATCTTGAGTGTAAACGGCCCAACGGTTAAGGGTTGATACGGCGAAAAGGATCAAGTCTGTCAGAAGGGAAG
>JABGQT010000042.1 GCA_018648685.1 Anaerolineae bacterium | reverse complement strand
GATCAACAAATGCAACATCCATACCACCGGGGTGATAGGTGGAGATCAAGTTGATGTTAGGATTGATGTAGAGAGCGCCAGCCTCGTAACCTTCTTTGAAGGCAACAACGGGGGGAACCAAGTCGGTGCCGAGAACGGCAGCGATGGTACCGGTTTCACTTACTTGAGCAGCTAATGCGCCTGCGAGGAAGCCAGCTTTATCTTCAGGGAAGATAAGACCTGCTACGTTTGCAACATCTCCACCCCATTGACCTTGGTCAACACCGATGAAGTCAATTTCAGGATATTCAGCTGCGGCAGTTAAGGTTGCGTCGCCCATTGCGAAACCAACGGTAACAATGACATCGTAGTCTTTTTCAGCGAAGAGACCAATGTTTGCGGCGTAGTCTTTTGCATCTTTGGTTTCAACGTATTTAGAGAATGCACCCAATTCGGCGACAGCTTGCTCAACACCTTCCCAAGCGGATTGGTTGAAGGATTTGTCGTCAATTTCGCCAACATCGGTGACGAGACCTACACAAAGAACTTCTTCGCTGGCGCAGTTGTCTTCGCTGACGTCAGCAGAAGCACCACCACAAGCGGAAAGTGCGAGTGCGGCAATTGCGAGCACTGCAAAAACTAGGTAAAACTTTTTCATTTCTTTCTCCTCTTTCTAAGGTTGGATAGAGAGTGATAACGCAAGTCTATAATTGCTTGCGCTGTTGCCAAGTATACAGGCTATTGAATTATTCGGCAAGAATATAGTAGCCCGAATTATGCTTTTTATGCCTGAATTACTTTTGCTTCGCCGCGTGTTACGCCGAGCATCATAATAAAGGCAAGAACCATGAAAGTTGGGGCAACGATCATGATGGAGTTGTAGTTTTCACCCATTGCTTGGATGATCCAGCCGTTGACGTTCGGGCCTAAAATAGCAGCCATTGTTGCGAAGAGGTAATAAAGACCGGTATAGGTGCCGATGCGAGAATCATCTACCAAATCAACGACCATTGGGAGGGAGTTTATGTTGATCAATGCCCAAGCCACACCGGCGCCCATTAAAAAGAGACTGATCACGGGCACGTTGCCAAGAACCGGTAAGGTGGTCAGGACCGGTGTTAGTGAGTTTGGCGGGAGCAAGTATAGGGCAAGAAAAAGTCCCGCTAGTGTTAATATCCCGATAGAGATGGTATTGCGCCGCCCAAATTTTCCTCCGATAAATCCTGCAATTAAAGCGGAGAGAACGAAGAAAAGGGAGAGGTGTCCGAGTAAGCGCGTGCCATCACCGACTGTCATCCCCAAGTGATTTTTTGCGTAAAGGGTGAAAAAGGCTTCAATAGCGTTATAGCCGACAAACCAAAATAAAATGGCACCGAAAAGTCGCATGGCACTTCTGTCGTTATCTTCCCAGGCTTCTTTTAGGCTGGCAATTAAACTGGGTTTTTCTTCGCTTTCTTCGTACACCTTGGGTTCTTTAATAAAGAAGAAAACCATGAGTGCGGAAACGAGTACCAGTATTGAGCCCATCCAGAAGGGGAAGGCTGGATTCATTTCGTAGAGGGCTGCACCACCCAGGAAGGAGAAAATAGCGCCGATGCCGCCCATAAAATTGATGATGCCATTTGCTTGGGAGCGATAAGGCGATGGGGTGATGTCGGGCATTAGGGCGACGACTGGCGTGCGCCAGAGAGCCATACTTAAGAGAAGCGTGGTCGTTCCAGCAACGAAAAGCGGGAGCACTGAAGCGAGGGGAATCCACCCGAAGGCCGCGGCTGAGATGGGTGCGCCAACGAGGAGGAAAGGCATACGCCGACCAATTTTTGTGCGTAAACGATCTGACCATGCGCCAACGCTCGGTTGGATGAAGAGCGCGGCGATATTATCGAGGGTCATGAAGAAACCAATCCACGCAGGGGCGAGATGAAATTTTTCGGAGAGGAAGATGGGAACAAAGGCATTATAAACACCCCAAACGACGCTTACGCCGAAAAAGCCAAAGCCGAGTAAAAAGATCTTACCGTATCTAAATTTCATTACGTTCTCCTTTGTTACTTTCTATTGTGCATAATGAGTTTAATGCTACTGATCACAATTAATATGATTGCAATGATCCATAGAAAAACTCTTCCGTAGATAGGAATATCAAGCTTTCCAAAAATGAGCCAGCCGATAAGTACGGCACCACCACTGAAATTGATCGCGATTGCGCCTCCTAAGCCAAGACCAACAAGGCCATATTCTGTGTTTCTGTAGTATTCAATGAGCAGGGCAATTGCAATCCCGATAAAAACGCCCCCCATAATACTTGGATAAAAGATTTGCTTGACCTTTGGCACACCAAGTAACTCAGGTAGCTGCTCAGGAAAAGGGATTATCAGGAGCAAGAGAACCCCTAAAATAAGGTTAATGAGGGCATCAACCAGCAAAACTTTGGATGGTTTCATTTTTTGCCAAGCCTTTCCTCGTGTTTACTTATCATTTTCTGTTGACCAATCTTGTTTTTTCAAAAAATCACGGTCTTTTTTGTTAAGTTCGATCTTTGATAGCATTTCGGGTCTACGTTCAAGGGTGCGAAGGAGGGCTTGTTCGCGTCTCCATTGGGCTACTTTGCCATGATCGCCGGAGCGTA
>JABGQT010000004.1 GCA_018648685.1 Anaerolineae bacterium | reverse complement strand
CGAGCGCGAGGGCTTGCGGGTCTAGATCGAAGCCCAGCAACTGTCCTTCTGGTTTGGAAGCATTAAGAATGCCAAGAGCATGCCCTCCAGCTCCCAAAGTGCAATCAACGTAATAGCCTTTGTTCTTAGGCTGTAACGCTTGAATGATCTCATGGTAAAGTACGGGGTCGTGCGCCGCGCCCATCTCAGTTTCCTGAGAGATCGAGAGCGGAAAAACGTTCGATATTGGCTTCTGCGTTTTCTAAGGTTGTCATTTGTGCTTGCCACAAAGAAGGAAGCCAAATTTCAAAGTATTCACCTTGCCCAGCTACTGTCGTATCGCTTTCGATCTGTGAAAATTGACGTAAGTCTTGAGGAAGATTGATACGCCCGATTTTGTCGGGAGTGATAGAATAGGCATTGGCAAAGAAAAGACGTCGCAGTTCTCGAGTGGCTGGGTCGGCCAGATTCATTGAATTAATGCGTTGATAAACAGCCTCGAAGTAATCTACTGTCATAACCATCAGACAGCGATCAAACCCACGTGTGACAAAACCGCCTTCTGCGAGATTATCGCGAAAACGGGCTGGGACGATAAGTCGTCCTTTTGCATCGAGTGAGTGTTGGTACTGCCCCAGGAACATTTGTTCTACGCCTTATTTAACAGACAAACGCCGGGAGACCGGCGCTTAGAGGGATTTACCCTCCACTTTCTACCACTTTGTACCACATTCTACAATATCCATTCCCAAATTGCAAGTAGTACTTCGGTTCTTTTAGGCATTTAAAAGCAAAAACCCCTCTTAGGAAATTTACCTAAGGGGGGTTTTTGCTTTTGAGCAAGTTTTTTTATGGACGGTATCCCGCTATAAAATTATCATAAACATAGGGGCACATTACATTGTATTTCTCAGCATCGTCATTAATAGGCTCCCAAGAGTTGTTTTGTTTTTTCATTTCTTCTGTGCAACTCGGTGCTCCATAATGATCCATATTGCCATGTAAGCCGAAAGAATGCATGATCTCATGGATAACTGTCGATGCACTGAAGTAATTCGGCGTGGATGCGTAGAGATCATTCACGGCATTTGCACACATCGAATAGCCATTATTCATAACACAAGCCGTTCCTGGTTGATTAACACACTCCCCGCCAATCGAGACATCACTGATGATCGTTTCGCCAGTTTCGTCGTAGCCACAACGCGCATATTTATGGCTGTAATGGTTAAACATCACATAGACAAGGTTCTCTTTGCCAAAAGCATCTACAAAATGGTTTTTAAATGTAGGTGAACCCTCGATCGTATAAGTAAAGCCCCCCATCGTACGGGCGAAATTATCTGAACCGTGTGAGAAAATCAAGAGGCTATCAGGAATTTCTTCATCATTTTTTTGAGCAATATAACAATCTGGGATGCTATCACGCATATAGTAATCTGGTGGTTGTTCCTGTGTAAATTCGACTGTGCCGTAATTATTCAGTTGGATCACGAAACCTGTCAAATTGAAAAGAATATTGCTGGCATCCTGAAATGTGGCTTCTGTTTGTTCAATGCTTACAGGTTCAGAACTCAGATCAACCAATGCATCGAAGGCAAAAACACCTAGCGGTTGACTTCCATCTGGGGATGGGAATACTTTGGGCGTGTAGCTTGTTGGTGTAAAAATGAAGGGACATGATGAATAATCTCCGGCCATGAAGACGATTACATCATCCTTTTTCACCCAGGCATCATAAGTGCCCCCATTCGAAGCATCCCATGAAACGTGCAAAAAGCCGTCCTGTTCTTCGATGATCGTAAAGAAAAGCTCTACTTGGAAAGTTCCTGAACTTTCTCCTCCAGGGCTGTCATACACGTCGATTTGCTGCCCACCAGGAAAAATAAAGGAATCTGGCGTGTCAACTTCCTCGGTCAGCACAGTTTCGGTTTCTGGAAATTCTGTATTGATGACAATATACGAGAGACTCACCGCTTCGGGGAGTAAATTAATCACACGGAAGATCACATAATCCCCGGGAGATGCGTTTCGTTTGTACAGATAAACCCCATCAACGAGTAGTTCTACACAAAGCGGAGAGAAATCTTCATTTGAGTACCCCATACTTGTCAGATCAATCGCGGATAGCGTGGAAAGATCTGCGCCCAGATTGCTAAAAAGAAGGAGCCCTCCCCCTTGTGGTGGAAAATTTGACCAAATTTCTGCAACACCACAATCACTTGTATCTGCGATGCGGATATAAAGATCACCTCCCGCCTGTATCCCCTTTTCGCCAGTGACAAAGTCAAGGCTTTCTAAATTCAAGATTTCTACTTCACCTGATGCAATGATATTAGAAGATGCTGTGATGGAGGCTTCTGGCACAGTGGTGGGTTGTACAGGCTCTTCAGTGTTCACTGAATTTTCTTCTGTGGCTGCTTCTGCAACAAGAGCAGGCGCTTCAGAAGCATTGGGCATGGTACACGCACTTAGTACCAATATCAGTACAAGGGCAAGAGAAAAACGATGCCATTTGGAATTCATAATATTCTCCTTGGATATTTATAAAGCACGATGCCCTCTTACGAAAGAGGGCATCGTGTGCATAAAACGCACCATGTCGCACACCTTAAACGGTTCAAGTCGCACAGCT